>JAIDJW010000144.1 GCA_029052015.1 Paramuribaculum sp.
ATGAATAGCTTTCAATCCTGACGAAGAAATCGGTCTTGGAGCGCACTAATTTGATGTTCAGATTTTCGTATCGAAGTGGGCATACACTATGGACGGCGGCGCTGTCGGCGAACTCGAATACGAAAATTTCAATGCGGCAGTAGCCAAAGTCATCTTCCACGGCAGAAACGTACACCCCGGTTCGGCAAAGCATAAGATGATAAACTCTATACGCATCGCAAACCAGTTTGCTATAATGCTCCCACGCTGGGAAACTCCCGAACACACCGAGGGCTACGAAGGATTCTATCACCTCACCTCCATCGAGGGAACTGTTGAAAAGACAGTGCTCACCTACATTATCCGCGATCATGACAGAGACCGCTTCGAGCGCCGCAAGAAAGAGCTGGAGCACCTGACACGCAAAATCAACCATGAATTCCCCGGAGTCGCAGAGCTGGATATCAAAGACCAGTACTACAATATGCGCGAAAAAATCGACCCGGTGATGCATATCGTAGAGATTGCAGAAGAAGCGATGCGACGTGCCGGAGTAACACCGGTCGTTGTTCCCATTCGCGGAGGCACTGACGGAGCACAGCTTTCATTCAAGGGGCTGCCTTGTCCGAATATTTTTGCTGGCGGACTCAATTTCCATGGTCGCCATGAATTCGTGCCTATTCCTTCTATGGAAAAAGCCACTGCCACAATCGTGGAGATTGCGCATCTTGTTGCTGAAAACAACAAGTGAACACCATTGCCCGCCCCACTCTTGTCGTCATAACCGGAGCAACTGCTTCCGGCAAGTCTTCGCTGGCCATAGAGCTTGCGCAACATCTTCAGTGTCATATCATCTCCGCTGATTCGCGACAGATTTATCGTGGGATACCGATAGGCACTGCGGCTCCTACGCCAGAGCAACTTGCTGCCGCACCTCACCATTTTGTCGGCATGCTGTCGCTTGAGGAGTCGTATAGCGCGGCAAAATTCGAGAGCGACGTGCTCACTCTGCTTCCTGATATATGGAGCAAAGACGGATTTGCGATAATGTGTGGAGGGTCAATGATGTATATCGACGCGGTAGTCAACGGCATCGACGACCTTCCGGATATTTCTACTGAGATACGTCAGCAGGCCTGCGACATATATATTAAAGGCGGCCTTGAAGCCGCACGCGCAGCACTTAGCAAACTTGACCCGGAATATTACGACATTGTTGACAAAAACAACCACAAACGTATAATCCACGCCATTGAGATTACGCTGCAGGCGGGAGTACCCTACTCTTCTCTCCGCACAGGCACCCGTCGAGAGCGTCCGTTCAATGTCATCAAACTCGCAATAGATTTTGACAGACAGACTCTTTTTAACCGCATCAATCTGCGGGTGGACTCCATGATTGCCGCAGGTCTGGAGCTGGAAGCGGCCAAGGTGTATCATCTCAGACACCTCAATTCACTGAATACTGTCGGCTACAAAGAGCTGTTTGCTGTCATTGACGGAAATATGGACCGCGAAACTGCAATCGCACGTATTGCAAAAAACACAAGAGTCTATGCAAAAAAACAATTGACCTGGTTGAAGCGCGACGATTCGGTGATCTGGCTCAATCCAGAAGATTCATTACAGACATCCTTAAATATAATATATGATGAAAGCAGAAAAACATCCAGCCACACCTGACGGCAGACTCGCATGGGTGGATTTGCTCAGAGTGGTTGCCTGTGCTCTTGTTGTGCTCGCGCACTGCTGTGACAGTTTTGTGGGAGCATTCGATACTGACCGCACCGCCTTTATTTCCGGGGCGGCTATCGGCAGCCTCACACGTCCGAGCGTGCCTCTCTTCGTACTTATGACCGCAATATTGCTGCTGCCCATTCCTGAAAGCACCACAATGAGAGGTTTCTACAAAAAACGTATTGGCAGAATACTTCCGCCGCTGATATTCTGGAGCATAGCTCTCCCCGTGCTTTTCTTTGTCTACTACCATTTTGTCAATCCCACAACTTCTAATCCCACGATTGCTGTCGAAGCCTACACAGTTGAAAGTATTTTCAGGAAAATATGGCTCATGGTGTTCAATTTCAATTTCGACACAGTGCCGCTATGGTACCTATATATGCTTGTCGGCCTGTACTTGATTATGCCTGTGCTCAACTCATGGCTAACAAAAGCGGATAGAAAAGATGTGAAACTATTTCTCATACTGTGGTTTGTCACTCTTTTCATACCATATCTCAAATTGTTCGCACCCCATGTCGGATACGAAGGCAATTTCGGCAGCATGGAGATTCTCGGTGCCTGCGACTGGAATGCATACGGCACCTTCTATTATCTCAGCGGATTCATAGGTTATATGGTGCTCGCCTATTATGTGCGCACATGGCCTGTAAAGTGGAGTACTTCAAAAACCGCCGCTATATGCCTGCCTATGTTTATAGCCGGTTATGCGATAACTTTTATAGGATTCGTGACTATACAGAATTTCTTTCCCGGAGATTATTCCTATCTTGAAGTAATCTGGTATTTTACAGGCATCAATGTGTTTATGATGACATTTCCGGTTCTCATAGCATTCAGCCGGCTGCGAATGCGTCCTCGCAAATGGATTTCATTTCTCGCCCGACTCACATTCGGCATATACCTATGCCATTTTATCTTCGTATATGTTTCATTTGACATATTCAACGCTTTCCCCATCATTCCGCCTCTTAAAATAGCTGCCATGGCAATCACCAGTTTTGCCTGCGCCGCTTTTATGACCTGGATATTCTCACTCACTTCATTCACCCGACGTTTTATATACTGACATGAAAAAGACATTATTATCAACCGCTTTACTGGGTGCCGCATTTTTTGCCGGAGCCACGGGCATCATTCCTCGCCCTGCCTCACAGACTCAGGGCGAAGGGGCGCTGGTGCTATCACCGCAATCACCGCTCACAGTAAAAGCCCCGGCACAGTGTGCCTCAGACCTTCGTGAGTTTGCCGCTTCATGGCGCAGTTTCGGCAGCGGAAAGACTCCCGGCATCACACTTGACAGCGTTTCATCACTTCCCGGCCTCTCCTCACCCGAGGCATATATCCTTGAAGTGACACCCAAAGGTGCTACTGTCAAAGCAACCGGTTCGGCAGGTCTTTTTTACGGACTTGTCACCCTGCGGCAGCTTGCTCATGGCAGTGACACAATACCGTGTGTAAACATCTCCGATGAGCCGAGATTGCCCTATCGCGGCATGATGCTCGACATTTCGCGTCATTTTCGCGACAAAAATTTCATTCTGAAGCAAATTGACGCGATGGCGCTTCTCAAACTCAACAATCTTCACTTGCATCTCACCGACGCCGCCGGATGGAGAATAGAGATTGACCGCTATCCCGAGCTGACAGAGTATGCGGCATGGCGCCCCGGACGCACCTGGAAAGAATGGAATGCCGCCGGCAACCGCTACAGCCATCGCGGAGACTCGTGCGCATTCGGTGGATTCCTCACAAAAGCTGACGCGCGTGAGATAGTCGAGTATGCGGCAAAACACCATATAAATGTCATTCCCGAGATAGAAATGCCATCCCACAGCGAGGAGGTCACTGCCGCATATCCGGAGCTGTCATGCACACATTCACCCAAAGGTCAGCCCGACTTTTGTGTGGGAAATGAAAAAACATTTGAATTCCTGCAGAATGTGCTTGACGAGGTTATAGAAATTTTTCCCTCCGAAGTTATTCATATCGGTGGTGACGAAGCGAGCAAACAGGCATGGAAAGAGTGCGAGCTATGCAAGGCGCGAATGGATAAGGAAAATCTAAAGGATGTAGACGAACTCCAGAGCTATCTCATCAAACGTATGGAAAACTATCTCAACTCCAAAGGACGGCGTCTGCTCGGATGGGATGAGATAATTGAAGGCGGACTCGCCCCCAATGCGGAAGTAATGTCATGGCGTGGTACAGAAGGAGGCATTGCCGCTGCAAAAGATGGTCACGATGCAATTATGAGTCCGGGAGGATACTGCTATCTCGACAGTTATCAGGATGCACCGTCAACACAGCCAGAAGCAATCGGCGGGTATCTGCCGCTCGAAAGAGTTTACTCCTATAATCCGGTGCCCGACACTCTGTCGGCAGAAATAGCCGGCCATATCAAGGGCATTCAGGGCAACCTGTGGTGCGAATATATCCCCACTGCAGAGCATGCCGAATATATGCTTTATCCGCGCATGTATGCAATTGCCGAAATCGGGTGGACCCCGCAGGCACAACGCTCATACTCCGATTTTCTGCCCCGAGTAAAAAAACTGACCTCAGAAATGAAAGCCCGCGGCTACAATGCCTTTGACATCACAACCGCTGTCGGCAACAAACCCGAGGCATACAGACCCGAAGAG
>JAIDJW010000145.1 GCA_029052015.1 Paramuribaculum sp.
TCCGTGTTGTCCTTCAGAACGTCAACAATACATCTGTCGACAACCGTGATTTCATCTTATCGATCTCGGCAGACAACACCCTTTTCGACTGGCAAAACAACATTATCCCCACCACCGTCACCACCTACAGCCCGTGGGCTCGCGGACAGCAGACCGCCGGAATCGACCCCGACACAGAGAAAAGTTTCGAGGTGGCCTATGCCGAGTTCAGCATCTCGCGCCTCATGGCCAACCACGAGTCACGGCTCGAAATCACCAATGCCAACGACGGATCAAAAGTGCTTTCACTTCCCCTCATCAATGTGCTCCTGCTCCTCAAGAGCGACCAGTATTCATCGATGGGTTCTCAGGAGTTTCTCGACCGCGAGAACACATGGAACATGGTTCTGTTTCTTCAGAACGGCTACTGGATCTCGACCTACATCACAATCAACGGATGGGTGGTGCGCATCAACAACACTGACTTATGACGCTTAAACGATTTGGACATATCGCCCTGTGCCTTCTTGCCGGCCTGACGGGAATTTCGTGTGACGGTGACCGCAACGCCGACACCCCTGACCCCATACCCGCCGAAAAGATGGTCAACCTGACGTTTTCAGTAGTAGCCCCCGATGCCGTCCGTCAGTCCGAATCGAGAGCCCTCGTCACCACTCCTGACAAAGACAACTACTTTGAGCGGGAAGCTTCAAAATATGAAAAAATCCACACTCTCCGCATCATAATCCTCCGTCCCGGCACTGATTTCCAAGGCAATCCCGTCAAGGACAAGGACGGAAAACCAATTCTCGACAACGACGGCAATCCATATGACAAAATCATCGAGCACAACCGCTTCTTTACCTTCAATGATAACGGAGTGGTCCGCTACGACGATATGAACATCAAGGTCCACGGAGGCGAGAACAAAACCATATATATAATAGCCAACGAGGAGGGTATCAACTCCAACCGTCCCGAGGGGGAGACAGCGGTCAATCTGAGCGACCTCACCCCCGACAAACCCTATGTGAAAGACACTATAGAGGACATCGAGATTCACGCAGCCGGCGGCATACTCTACGACAACCGCCCCGAAGCGGCGAAGAAGACATATATCCCTATGGCGGAGGTCTATAAGGATGTCTACATCGAGATGCCCGAAACTCCCGACCTGCGCGAGCAGAAGGTCGGCCCGTTTTTCATAACCCGCGCTGCGGTGAAGTTCAGCTTCAACATCAAGTCGGACTACGGCGAAGGGCTCTACCTGAAATCGCTGACGTTCAACAGTCTCGCCGACAGGGAATATCTGCTTCCCCGAAACACCACTTACGAGCCGGAAAAACCGACATTCGGTCAGAATGGCATCACCGGCGACACCGACGGCATCAAAAATCCGTCAAACACCGGCAACTCCGATATTGTCCCCGACCTCTCGGGTCGGTTCATTACCAAATATGATATTCCCGAAGATGCCAATCACTCGCCGTTTACATTCGTATTCAATGATGAAGACAAGTTAGGGAAAGAAGTGCCAACCGAAATCTCCCTACTTATATATTTCTGCGAAAGCAAGTTTCTGCCTTTGGATGGAGAGACCGACAAGCCCTACTCCGTCGAACTGGTTCTTCATACAAAGTTTGGCGACAAGACAGTCGTCGCGACTTCCGAGAAACTTGCACTCGGCAATCTGCCGATTCTTCCAAGAAACACGCACGTAAAAATCAATATCGACTTAGGCAAAAACGATGCTACGGTCGAGCTTGTGCCCTACACCGGCGTATGGCTCAATCCCGATTTCGGCATCGACCGAGAATGAAGCCTGCGCCTCTGCGACAGCTACCGCCCAGACATCTCCACCACCTATATATTATATATAAATAGTAACAGGACGTATCCATTATCACGATGAAATCGAAGATCTACGACATATTACTCACCCTCGTCATTGCCCTCGCAGCCGTAGCCTGCGCGGAAGATCCCCTCTACGACCCTTCGTATATCGGCGAAGGTGAGGCAGAAGTCACCGCCGAGGTGACTTTCACTCCGCTCTACCCGGCTTTGAGCCGTGCGGTCACCGGCGGAACTCCGGGCGATGCCATAAAGGAAATCGAAAATCTCTGTATCGTTTTCTATAATGAAAAGAATGAATACGTCAATCATTTCTATTATGATGAGCCACTAACTACCGAATCGAAAGAGAGGCCTGTTGACTATAACGAAGCTACAAGAGCAGAGACAACGACAAGGAAAGCCACAGTCAAAATCCCTAAGCTTTCCTATGGAAAATATCATGTCTATGCGGTGGCCAATGTGGATAAGGAACTATTGACCGACGAGATTGTTAAAAATATCGAAACGCTTAAGAAATTCGAGCTTGTATGGAATGAGGAAAAAGTAGCTGCCAACAATCAGATGTTCGGCTACTTTTCCGCAAATAATACAAGCACAGGATTCGAAGCGCCAGAAATAGTCATCGATCAGAAAAGCGTCAAACTCCACGCATGGATCAAACGCGCTGCATCGAAAGTGACAGTCGCATTCGACGGTACAGGCCTGAAAAAAGGAGTTGAAATCTTCATCAAATCCGTCACTATAAAAGACATCCCGAAATATTGCTATCTCGGAGCTGACAACCCGGCCACTCCGTCAGAAGAAGGAGTATCAGGACCGGTCAAAGATGAAACTGAAATCGAAATTATAGCGAATTCCGGCCAGGTAATGACATATTATCCTGACGGGATAGATGCATCGTCTGAAATCCCGACAGACAGCTACACTCCAGATTGGCCCGGATATGTATCGCAAGAACGGCCGATTAACGGTTTTGGCGCGGATAAGCTTGATCCGACAGAAACTAATAAACTTGAAGCGCTTCACTCTGAAACGACAAATGCGTTTTATTTTTATGAAAATCTTCAGGGTCTTGGCAAAGAAGGAACTCCAACCGATAAACATCAGCAAGTATGCCAACAAGACAAAACCGACGGAGTTGTTTCTTATCCCGGAGGCATAGACCCGACCAACATTGCATGGAAGGATGCAAAAAAATATGGGTCGTATATCGAAGTCAAGGCCTACTACAAATCAGGAAATGAAAAAGAAGGTGAAGGTGAAATCACCTATCGCTTTATGCTTGGCAAAGATGCTAACCTTGACTACAATGCCGAACGAAACCATCACTATAAACTCACCCTTAAGTTCAAAGGGTGGGCTAACGACGTGGACTGGCATATCGACTACCGAAAAGAGCCTGAGACAAAACTACGCTTTCCACATCCATTCTATATCTCCTATCTCTACGGCCAGACCGCAATGATCCCTCTCGAATTCGATGCGCCAAAGGATGTGACTATCGAAAAAATCGAAGCAAATATCATCGACAACCATTGGTCTCCAATGGACTGTAAAGTCAACAACACATTGAGTTTAGATAGAACAGATTATAATAGTATTGTTGGTTCTCAACCACCTACTTTTTGGAGGGCGCGCTTCGTAGCGTTCGTAAATACAGCTGAAATTGTAAACGGCAAACCTTGGAACGGCTTTCTCTCTTTAAGAAAGCCCAAAAATCTACTTGTCCTCCCAGAACCCAAAAATCTGGAGCACAATGAACCATCAGTCATTAATAAGGTACATTATGAGGACGCAACCTATCCTCTCGGCTCTCGTACATATTACAGTACGGAGCTTGGCATAAGCAAATATCCTCTTTACTACGCGATGGACAAAGATATGGCTCATGTGAGCTGGGATAATGGAACATATTATGTAAAACTTCCGATATGGACTCGAGCACGACAATTGATTACGCGAACAGGATATACCGGAAATAACCCTTATGATGCATACTATCGACAGGCAATTGTCAATGTAAAGATATATCTCTCAAACGGGGTAGTACTTGACAGTTCAAAAGACGGTCTGGTTGATAATCCGGATAAAGACATCAAAAATATTGAAGTCAAACAAGTCCGCCGTCTTGTCAACCCTAAAGGGATATATCGACGTGCAGACAATCAAGCCTCTTTCCATGTGGTTTTAAAGGTATTAAAAAGTGATACTGATACTAAATTCTCGACATTCGAAAGCGCTGGCGCATGGCGTGCATATATCATACGTGATTCTCAAGCAGATGAAACCACAGGTGAGGGTGGATTCATCAAGCTTAGGCGTTCCGGATCTGCGACAGAAGCCGACTACACATTTGAGTATGCTGATGAGGTATTGACGCGCAAGTCTATTGAAGGTAGAGCCAACACCCCCATAGATTTTCATATTGACTTTGAAGGAACTGCTTCCAAACCAAGATATGCGATTATCCGAGTGGAATATAACTACTATTCGTGCTATCATCTGATATTCGTACGTCAGGGCTATGATGCCGATGACGCAATTGTGGAAGGTGTTAAATGGTGTACCGGTAATAATATCAATCAAAGCACCATAGCTACCAATCCACTTGATGAGGGTTCATTGTTCAGATTTGGAAATTGGACCGGAATAAAATCGGAAAGCAATGTTAATAAACTGGGCACTAAAACAAGCTGGACTGCAATTATGCCTGACGATTTTCTAAATAATGTAGGTAATAATTTAAAGATGACAGATAATACGACCCAAAACTGGGATGACATTGCCAGTCATAATCCTGCTACAACTAAATTTACCACTCCGACTGGAAGCTACAGGATTGCTACTCTTGCGGACTTCGCCAAGTTTGTCCCAACAGATTTGAATAATTCTGCTGAAGTTGAAAATTTCCCTATTAAAACCGGATATGGAATTTGCTACGGTGACGGAGCAACAGAAACAGCAGAATCTATCGAAGATGCATATGGACATAAAGGTAGCGGAGAAGATGGAAAAGGTATGCGAGGCTGTTTCGTATACAATACCAAGACTGGGGGAAATCTCTTCTTCCCGATAGGCTCTTCCGGCTACGGACATCGAAAGAATCGAACAGATAATGATGCAAGAGGCATACTCAGATACTCATCAAACAACCGCTGGGGATATTTTAATTCTGTAACCTATACGGATACGGAAAAGGAGAATGAAAAAGGTGAAACTATAACTGTAAGAGAAGCCTCAGGCATGTATAAATATGGTATTTTTGATGCCCCACTATTCCTTGACATATTCCGGTCAAACGGAGCTATCTATTGGTTTGATACGGAATATGAAGGCAAAGATAATGACGGAACTACACAACTATTTCCTGCGTGGGATATCAATTACTCGACCTTCGACTTTGCAAAAATATCTCATGTAAACGTATGGAATGATAAATATGGTTCAGACGCCTGCTTTATCAGGTGTATCCAAGAATAGCAAAATCCCTCAACTTTTTCCAACTATTATTGGATGAAGTTGAGGGATTTGCCGCTAAAAAACTTTGATTTTAAACATTTCTCTGAAAAAATTTGGATATTTCAGAAAACTCACTTAACTTTGCACAAGCAAAACGGCAGTAATCACTATCGCCCATAAGAGTAGAAGCGCAGCTGCCGTCGAGCATATCTCACGTGTAAAACTTGGTGTGGTAGTTCAGCTGGTTAGAATACCTGCCTGTCACGCAGGGGGTCGCGGGTTCGAGTCC
>JAIDJW010000146.1 GCA_029052015.1 Paramuribaculum sp.
CGCACCAAAATCGCCTATAACAAATTGAATTTCAATAATTTCAAAGTACTCTTATGATTTTTTAGTGGACACTAATGTGTCAATATCTATGATAGAGTCGCTATCTCCCTGCATTATTTTTATATGTTGAAGATGTCTATCTTCCGGTTTCGCTTTTTTTTGTATTCAGTAATACCTGTTCGCATTTTGCTTGTATCATAATTATTTTTGGGGTAATAAACACATAGTGTCGATGCCTTCGCAGAGGATTCGTTTATGTCCTTACGTTCATTATAGCCCATCAATTGTATTAATAAATAAAGGCAGGCATTTTCACCGGGAAAAATGCCTGCCTTCGGTTCAATTAGCGATTGAAGTTATTTCTGTGGCTGTGCGGCGCAGGGGCGCTGGGCATTGCAGCCGTTGCGGTGGAAATTGGCGTTGCGGGCTTTTCCGCCTCTGTGGTGGTTATGGCCGGCGTTGACAAAGTTGTTTTCAAGGAACCGGGTGTACTGCTCGGGAGTGAGGATGCTTTTCACTTTGGCAAGGTATTCCTTGCGCTCGTTGGTTCTTGCCTGACGGCGCTCCGCGCGGTTGTGGCGCTGGGATGCGGGGCAAACCTGCTGTAGCTTTGCCTGCTGGTCGGCGGTGAGGCTGAGACCTTCAAAAGGATTTATGCACGGCGCTCCCGGGCGGGCGCATGCCGAGTCGCACTGCTGACCCACTGCGCAGGTCTGGGGAGTGCAGTTGTTGTTGGAGTTTCTTCTGCTTTGTGCCGATACTGTGGTTGATGAAACAGCCAGTGCTGCTGCTGCGATAGTGATTGCTTTGAGATTCATAACATCTTGTGGATTATGTTGTTAATTGTTGTATGTGTTGTCTTTTTGTAATACTGTTATTAAGACGCATATAAAGGCAAAGAGTTTAATTAGGGTTCGAAGTTTTAATATATTTTTTGCAGAGGTGAAATTTTTTCACCAAGTAATATCTGCTTTATGATGCAAATTGTGTTAACTTTGCGATACATGTAATCCCTAAATTAAATATCAATGAAAAAACACAATTTTTATGCCGGTCCCTCGATACTGAGCGAGTACACCATCAAGAACACCGCCGAGGCAATCATCAACTTCGCCGGCACAGGTCTGTCAGTGCTTGAAGTATCGCACCGCAGCAAGGAGTTCGTAGCTGTGATAGAAGAGGCGAGAGCTTTGGTCAAGGAGCTTCTCGATGTGCCTGCGGGCTACACGGTGCTGTTTCTCGGTGGAGGAGCAAGCCTGCAGTTCTGCATGGTGCCGTTCAACCTTCTTGCCAAAAAAGCAGCTTATCTGGAGACAGGTACCTGGGCGGTAAACGCCATTAAGGAGGCGCGCATATTTGGCGAGGTCGACGTTGTCGGCTCATCAAAGGACGCCAACTTCACCTACATTCCCAAGGATTTCACCGTGCCCGCCGATGCCGACTACTTCCATTTCACGACCAACAACACCATCTACGGCACTGAAATCCGCACCGACCCCGATGCCGGCGGCGTGCGTCTTGTGGCTGATATGTCCAGCGACATATTCTCCCGCCCTGTCGACGTGAGCAAATACGATATAATCTATGCCGGAGCGCAGAAGAATCTTGCCCCTGCCGGAGTGACCATAGCAATCGTGCGCGACGAGGCTCTCGGTCATGTTGACCGCATTATCCCCACTATGCTTGACTACCGCACGCATATCAAGAAGGACTCCATGTTCAATACTCCCCCCGTGCTCCCCATCTTCTCGGCTCTGCAGACCCTGCGCTACTACAAGCAGCTCGGCGGAGTGAAAGAGCTTGAGAAAATGGACCTTGCCAAGGCAGCGAAGCTATATGATGCCATTGACGGCAGCCGCATGTTTGTCGGCACAGTAACCGACCCGGCCGACCGCTCCATCATGAACGTTACATTCGTCATGAAGCCTGAGTACAAGGAGCTTGAGAAGGATTTCGTTGACTTTGCCGCCACCAAAGGCATTGTCGGCATAAAGGGCCACAGAAGTGTGGGCGGATTCCGTGCCTCGCTCTACAACGCCCTGCCTATGGAGAGTGTGCAGGTGCTCGTAGACGCCATGAAAGAATTTGAAAACAACCATTAAAACCGCTACGCGCTATGAAAGTACTGGTCGCAACAGAAAAACCGTTTGCCGCTGTTGCGGTAAACTCTATCCGTCAGGTTGTCGAGGAAGCCGGTTTTACGTTCGAGCTTCTTGAAAAGTATGCCGCAAAGAGCGAACTGCTCGCCGCGGTGGCTGACGCCGATGCGCTAATTGTGCGCAGCGACAAGGTTGACGCCGAGGTTATCGCCGCAGGCAAGTCACTCAAAGTCATTGTGCGTGCCGGAGCCGGTTACGACAACATCGACCTCGCTGCGGCCACTGCCGCAGGCATCTGTGTTGAAAATACTCCCGGACAGAACTCCAACGCCGTTGCCGAGCTCGTGTTCGGCATGGCGGTCATGGCGGCGCGTAATATGTACGACGGCACAAGCGGCGCCGAGCTTAAGGACAAAAAGCTCGGCATCCACGCCTTCGGTCAGGTGGGGCGCAATGTTGCCCGCATCGCCAAGGGCTTCGGCATGGAAGTCAGCGCGCTTGACCCCTTCTGCCCTGATGAGGTAATGCTTCAGGCCGGTGTGAAACCCGTCCACAGCATTGAAGAGCTTTATGGCGGCAACAATTATGTGTCGATTCACATCCCCGCAACTCCGGAGACCCGCGGCTCTATCGGCTATGAACTCATTTCGGCTATGCCCAAAGGCAGCGTCCTTATCAACACCGCCCGCAAGGAGGTTATTGACGAGGATGGACTCAGAAAGGCTCTTGAAATGCGTCCCGACCTGAAATATGTTGCCGATATAAAACCTGACAACGCTCCCGAGCTCGCCGATGCATTCGGAGGCAGAGTGTTCTTCACTCCCAAGAAAATGGGTGCGCAGACATCCGAGGCAAACATCAACGCCGGCATAGCAGCCGCGCGCCAGTCAGTAGCCTTCCTAAAGGACGGCACCGATACTTACCGCGTCAATAAGTAACCCTGTTAAATCTATAGCAATATCGGCGGGAGCCATCTTTATATAAGGTGTGCTCCCGCCGCTTTGTGTTTCGGTGCGCTCGCCCTGGCGGGCGCCGGTGGCCGTCAGCGCACCCAGAGGGCGGGGTTGAGTTTGGTGCGCTCCTTGCGGAGCTCGAAGTGGAGGATTGCGCGGTTGTCTTCCTCGGGGTCTACGAGAATGGTGCCGATAGTCTGACCGGTTTTGACGCTGTCGCCGTTCTTTACGCTTATGCCGTCGAGATTGGCATAGATTGTGAGATAGTTGCCGTGGCGTATCATGATGATGTTGCCGTAGCCCGGCTGGCGGAATATCGCTGAGACTTTACCGTCAAATACGGCGCGGACGTTGCGTGAGCCTATAGCCTCGATGTCTATACCGGAGTTGTCGGTCTCCACATGCTCCAGCTCGGGATGTTTCTGTCGGCCGAATCCGCGCACAATCCTGTACTTGCCTGCAACCGGAAACAGCAGCCGTCCCTTGTTGCTCTCGAATGAGCCGGTGAGGGCGCGGTCGGCAGCCGCGGTGGCGGTAGAGGTGTCGCTTTTAGGAGTGGTTTTCTTGGCGGGTGTGGTCGAAGTGCCCTTATTAGGCGTAGTTTTTTTCTTTTGTTCGCGCTCTTTTCGCTCCTGCTCCTTGCGCTCGCGCTCGATGCGTCTTTGCTCCTCGGCGATGAGCCGGTCAAGCTCGTTGTCAAGACGGCGTGCCTGCTGCTCTTTCTCTTTCAGATATGCCTTGAGTGAGGAGCCCTCGCTTTTGAGGCGTGCAACCACCTTGTCGGTCTCCGCCTTTGCGCTCTCGAGCTCCTTCTGGGCGGTTGTGAGCTGCGCCATGACACGGCGACGGCTGCGCATCATCGTGTCAAGCACCGCGCGGCGCTCGGCGAGCAGGGTGGTGGTGTGCTTAATCTCCTCGTTCTTGCGTTTGCTCCAGCGCGAGAATTCCTGCATATAGCGCAGGCGCCTGTATGCTTCAGAAAAAGATTCGGAGGCGAAAATAAATGCGAGCTGACTCATGTTGCCGGTTGTGCCCTGGATGCTGCGAAGCGATTTGATGTAGCTGTCGCGCAGCGCAGCCATGCGCGTGTCGAGAATGGCGATGGAGTCGTTTACGGTCGAAAGCCGCGCGTCTATGGAGTCCACGCCGCGGCGGATATGGGTGATTTCTTTGTTTTTGGCGGTGATTTCGCCGGAGAGGGTGCTCAGGCGTGACATCTGCTTCTTAGTCTCGCGTGTATTGACCGTTATCTTGCGTGATGTTTCCTTTATCTCCTTGCGTGTAGCCTGCTGTTCGCGGCGCACTTTGTTGACATCGCGCTTCTGCTTTGCCGCGAGGTCATCTGCCGGCAGCATAAGCATTGCCGCACATATCACACTTTTCAACAATAATAATATAGCAAATCTTTTTCCGTGCATCTGAAGGGGGGGGATTATTTAATCAGGTCACCCGGCTTGGTGCCCTTTATGCGGGTATAGGAGCCGGATACAGTCAGTGTCCGTGGTTCAACCTCATCGTTCCATTTGGCTTTGTTCCAGTTCCATTCTATGGATGCCGCTATAGGCTTTTTGCCGTTGGCTTTAACGCTAATTAGTGATGCTACCGGTCCGGCAGGGCTCGCCACATGGTTGTCAAAGGTGAATTCAATCCGGCTTGTATCGCCGCGGCAGATAGCCAGTGAGGTTATTATGCTGTCGTTTCCGGCTGTATGGTATGTCACGTCGGGCGGCAGAATTCCTTTCGGGATTGTAAAGTTTTTGCCCATAAGCACATTTTGAAGCAAATCAAGCGTGAGGGGCACTTTTTCGAGGGCTTTGTCAATTTTTTCGGCGAAATACTGTCTGTGCAGCTTGTCGACAACAAGCACCGAATCGGCGGTGAGCTGCGCGGCAGCCATTTCCATGCCGAGAAACCGCATTGACAGTGTGATACTTGTGTCACGCACCATTATCGCGGTGCCACTCACCGACATGGAAGTCGGTTTTTCAATACGTACTGTCATCGGCACTCTCACCCTTTCCCATCCGCTTGCAGAATCAGTTGCCGGGGCCGCGGCTTTTTTGGAGGTTGAGCACGCGCACGCTGCCATGATAATCACGGCGGCGGCAATTGCCTTCACTATCAGAGTGTGTGGCTTCATTTGCTGAAATATGTTTTGTGTTTTACCTTGCGCGCAAGCAGCTCATTGTCCGGGTCAAGCTCGAGAGCCTTGCGCCAGTCGCTCACCGCGCGGTCAAATTCCTGGTTCATGAACGCTATGTCGCCGCTGTGGTCAAACAGGTCGGCGCTCGGCTCCGGACTCTTGGCGATGGCGTCGTCGATAACCTCAAGCGCCTTGGCATAGTCTTTTTTCTTGAAAAGCACCCAGGCGTAGGTGTCGAGCGAGGTCGCCTCATCGGGGCGCTCTGCAACAACGCGCAGTATCATCTCCTCGGCTTTTTCGAGGTCTCTGTCGGAGCAGGCGAGGTAGTAGGCGCAGTTGTTGAGTGCCGTCATGTTTTCCGGGTCGAGCTCCAGCGCCTTGTTGTAGTATGCAAACGCGCTGTCGGTATCTTCCACGGCATAGAAGTTGTCGCCGATGGATGTGTATATTTCCGAAAGTATCTCGTAATCGGTGCTGTCGGCGACCTCGAGTCCCTTGCGAAGCTGCTTCATTGCGTCGCTGTGGTCACCGTTCTGGCTCATGTTTGCGGCGGCAAGAAGGTATAGGGTGGCGTTTTGCGGGAAGAAGTATTCGCCGCGAAGAGCCGCCTTTAGCGAGCGGTCAAAATCTCCGGCGCGGAGATAGAGGCTTGTCAGTGCAAGCCACTGCTTCTCGTCCGACGGATCAATATCCAGTGAGTACTCGGCCTGCTCGGCAGCATTCCTGTAATCCTCCACTGCAATCAGATAATCGCGGTAGAGATTATGTATGGATGCTTCATGGGGGTGGATTTCAATCAGGCGCTTGTACATCTTGTCGATTCTCGGTCGCTGTATGGAATCGGTATATAGCCTTGCGGTGTAGTCGCGGAGTATTTCCACTTTCGGTTCCACATCAAGGTTTTCCTGCTCCAGTGCGCGGAAAATCTCGCGGTCGTAAGCGATGCTGTCGCCGGCGGTGCGGTAAAAGTTTGCCCTTGAGTAATACGCCATGCCGTTGCTCGGGTCAAGTTCCACGGCTTTGTCATAAAACACTATCGCTGAATCCATGCGTCCGAGCTGCGAATATATGTCACCGGCAAATATGTTGTAGTCCGGTGTGAGAGGGCTCTGTGCAAGCAGGTGTCGTGCCTCATCAAGCATAGCCGCCGTGTCGTTGCGCATATAGTGGAGCTGAATCTTACGCGCGGTCAGCTGTATGCCCGGCCCCTGGCTCACCTCAAGGGTGTCGTAAAGGGCGAGTGCCATGCCTATGTCGGCGCTGTCGGCACTGTTGGTTAGCACCTCGGCATAGCGTAGCGTAAGTTCCGGACGCTCCGGGTGGGCTCGGTGGAGCCGTCCCCATGTGTCAAGCGCATTGTCGTCCTCTCCAATCTGTGAGCTCAGAGCGGCATAGTACACGCTGTTGTAAAAATCGTCGGGGGTGTCGGCTATATAGTCTCCCATCAGCTCATAGCCATGTGCAATCAGTGCACTGTCGCCGTGAGAGAGTCTTACAAGGTTTGACCCGTGCTCGAATCCCAGATACTTGTCGGCGGGGTTTAGCTCATAGGCGCGGCGTGTAAGCTCGTAGTAACTGTCCGCATGGTCGTTGGCGCGGGCGCGGGCGGCCTCGAGATACACATAGTCGGCTTTGGCTACGCTCGCCTGGCGTGCTGGCGCAGACGTGCGCGCACCTCCGCATGACACTGCTGAAACAGCTCCAAGCAGCGCGGCTGCAAACAAGAGGATGTGTGTTGAGGTCTTCATTCGTTTATAATCAGGTGTGATATGGCGTGTTATTACAGTCCGGTGTGACCGAAAGCGCCTTCGCCTCGTTTTGTTTCGTCAAGTTCTGTTGCCGGCTCCCAGTCAACGCGTGTGTATCTTGTCACAACCATCTGGCAGATGCGCTCGCCATCGTTGATTGTAAAGGGCTCGTTGGACAGGTTGATGACAATGGCTCCTATCTCGCCGCGATAGTCGGCGTCTATAGTGCCGGGGGTATTTACCAGTGATATTCCTTTTTTAAGTGCCAGACCGCTGCGCGGACGCATCTGACACTCGTAGCCTACAGGCAGCTGAATTCTCAGGCCGGTGGGTATGAGGGCTCTTTCGAGGGGACCGAGGGTTATCGGTTCCTTGAGGCATGCGTGCACATCCATGCCGGCGCTGTGAGGCGTTTCGTATGCCGGGAGCTCATGCCCCGAGCGGTTTATGATTTTTACCCTGACTGTATCCATTTTCAAAATAAAAGTAGTTGAAAAGTGTGTAAAAAATAGTCTTTCTTCATTTTAAACGACAAAAGTAGGCAAAAATATCTCACTGACCACATTTTTTAATTTATTCGTACCTTTGCGATATGGAAAAAAACAAAGAAAACACCTGTTTTTCGTCTGCCGAGCGCGAGCGTTATGCCCGGCAACTTGCCATGCCGGAGTTTGGCGAGGAAGCCCAGCTCCGCCTGCGTGCCGGCTCTGTTCTTGTAATAGGTGCCGGAGGTCTGGGCTCACCGGCAGCGCTTTATCTTGCGGCAGCAGGCATTGGCCGCCTCGGTATCGCCGATGGCGACCGCGTGGACCTCAGCAACCTTCAGCGTCAGGTGCTTCACTCCACTTCGCGCATCGGACAGCTCAAGGCTACCAGTGCCGCAGGGGTGCTCGCAGACCTCAATCCGGAGATAGAGATTGTGACAGTGCCCGAATTCGTCACTACCGACAATATCGCCGACCTTATAGCGGACTACGATTTCGTCATAGATGCTACCGACAGCTTCACAGCCAAGCGGCTTATCAATGACACCTGCGTGCGTGCCGCAAAGCCATTGAGCCACGGAGCGATATGGCGCCAGTTCGGCCACACCATGACGATTCTTCCCGGCACTCCCTGCTATAGCTGCCTTTTCGATACAGACCCGGTTGAGGCAACTGCGCGCGGACCCCTCGGAGCCACGGCAGGAATAATCGGCACAATCCAGGCCGCCGAAGCTATAAAGTATATCTCAGGCACCGGCTCCCTTCTCACCGGCACGCTTCTGCGGGTGGATACCTTCTCTATGGCATTCGACAAGATTTCAGTTCCCCTCAATCCATATTGCACCAATAATCACTCATATCATGATTCATAACCGTATATTCGCATCTGTTCTTGCACTCGCAGCGCTTTTTGTCTCTTACGCGCAGTCTGCCACATTCAACGTATCCACCTATAATATACGTCAGCTCAACTCGGATGACGACAAGGCGGGCAACGGATGGTCACGGCGTTTGCCAATAGTCGCCGACCTCATAAAGTTTCATGATTTCGATATTTTCGGCACTCAGGAGGGATTCAAGAGTCAGCTTGACTCGCTCGACAAGGCGCTGCCTCAGCATGCCTATATAGGCATAGGCCGCGATGACGGCAAGGAGGCAGGTGAGCATTCTGCGATTTTCTACCGCACTGATATGTTTGACCTTATTGACCACGGCGACTTCTGGCTGTCGGAGACTCCTGACCGTCCGGCTCTCGGATGGGATGCGGTGTGCATACGCATATGCACATGGGGGCGTTTCCGTCACCGTGCGTCAGGCAAGGAGTTCCTGATGTTCAACCTGCACATGGACCATGTCGGCATCACGGCGCGCATCGAGAGCGCAAAGATGATACGCGACAAAATTCTGGAATTCGGCAGCGGCCTGCCGGCATTCCTTACCGGTGATTTCAATGTCGACCAGACCAGCGACGCATACCGCACAGTGCTTGAATGTGGACTTGTCGACTCGCACGACACCGCCGCCCTCTGCTACGCTACAAACGGCACATTTAACGATTATGCCACCGAAGGCTATTCAGCCGAGCGCATAGACCATGTTTTCGTGAGTCCGGAAGTGGAAGTGCTTAAATACGGAATACTCACCGACACCTACCGCACCGCCGAAGGCACTCCCGCTAAACTTGACGCTCCCTACGCTCCCTCCGAAGTGACCGTGCGCGGATACAAGGCCCGCACACCTTCCGACCACTTCCCTGTGCGCGTAACTGTGCGCCTATAAAGGCGAAAAGCAACCTGATCAGGTTGCTTTTTTCACAGGTTACTTATTTTGGTTGCTTTTTTGTGGGTAAAAAATATAAGCGGCGACCTGCCGGGTGGTGTAGGTCGCCGCTTTGTGTGGGGATGTGTGGTGGTATTATTTCTTTTCGGCTATTGCGCGGAGCATTTCCTTGACGGCTGCCTCAAGCTGGGCGTCTTCGCCGGCAAGTTGCTGCGCGGGGGTGTTGTACACTTCGATGTCGGGCTTGAGCTCGAGGTTTTCGAGGTAGCGTCCCTGCATGTCTTCGCAGCCTACCTGCGGTATGCCGAACACGAGCGAGGGGTCAATCTGGGTTTCCCACCACACGGCTGTCATAGTGCCGGGCACTGGGGCGCCGATGAGTTTGCCGAGTCCGAGGGTCTGGTATGTCCAGGGGAATCCGTGGGCGTTTGAGTAATTGTCTTCGCACACGAGCACGCATGAGGGCTTGAACCATCTGTTGAAGGGGTCGCTGCCGACATACTGGCCGCGGGGAGTGAAGCGGGCGAATTCCTTGCCGCTGAGAAGTATGGCGAGGTCTTCGTGGAGCCAGCCGCCGCCGTTGTGACGGGTGTCGATGATTACTGCGTCATAGTTGCGGTAGCGTCCGAGCAGGTCGGAGTAGGTTTTGCGGAAGCTGGGGCTGTCCATTCCTTTGATGTGGATATAGCCGACTTTGCCGCCGCTGAGTTTCTCTACTTTCGCGCGGTTGTTGCTAATCCAGCGTTTGTACATAAGATCGCTCTGCGTTCCGCTGCTGATTGCTGTAACTTTCTGTTCGAAAGATTTGCCGTTCTTGTCCTTGCCGCCGAGAGTCACCTTTTTGCCGGCTTTGCCCGCGAGCATGGGATAGTAATCTTCTCCTGCTTTGATTTTCTCTCCGTCAATGGTTTCTATCACGGCTCCTGCGCTGATTTTGCTGTCGGCTTTGTCAAGCGGTCCGCCGGTTAGTATTTCGGTCACTTTGAGTCCGTCGCCTTTGTATGCGGGGTCGTAGAATGCTCCGAGGGTTGCCACCGCAGGTGCGGAACTGCTGGCGTAGTAGCGTGCGCCGGTGTGGGATCCGTTGAGTTCGCCGAGCATTTCGGAGAGCATTTCAGCGAAGTCGTAGTTGTTGTTGATGTGGGGGAGGAAGCGGGCGTAAGCGTCGTGATATCCTTTCCAGTCTATGCCGTGTATCGCGGGGTCATAGAATTTGTCCTGTACCTGGCGCCATGCGTGGTTGAAGATGTACTCGCGTTCCTGGGCGGGGCGCCAGTTAAACTGCGCTGTGAAGGGGATTGGTTTCACCTTGGCGTCCTTGAAGCTCACTTCGTTGAGTCCGCCGCGGCTCACAACATATACCTTCTCTCCGTCTTTGCCGGGGTTCATGTAGCCGCCAACGCCTTTGATGAGTATGCGTGTTGTGTTTTTCTTCAGGTCATGCTCCCAAAGGTCATAGCCTTTTTCGAAGGCTGCCATATAGTAGAGCTTGTCGCCTTTGGGCGATAGCACTGCGTCGCCCATGTGCGAGGAGTTGACAGTCAGGCGGGCAATACGGTCCTGACGTCCGTCAAGTTCAAATTTGAGGTCTTTGACAGCGGGCTTCTCATCTTTCTTGTCGCCATCCTTTTTGCTGTCCTTTTTACCTTTTTTGTCCTTGGAGTCCTTGTCGGCTTTCTCTTTTTCTTCTTTGTCTTTTTTGTCCTTGTCGGCTTTTTCCTTTTCCTCAAGCTGCTCGAGTTCCTCCTTGCTCAGCTGGAAGCGGTCCCATGCCTCGGTGTCGAAGAACATTATATAGGTGTCCTCTTCGGCGCCCCAGCTTCCGTGGCTGCGGTAGCCGGCGCGGTCGCTGCTCCAAATCATGGCCTTGCCGTCGAGCACCCACTTGGCGTTGCCGTCGCTGTAGCCGCTCTCGGTGAGGTTTGTCAGCTCGCCGCTGCCGTCGGCCTTGACGAGGGCTATATCCTTGTTGTTCCAGCCGCCGTTGCCGATATAGTCGACGAGAAACCATTTGCTGTCAGGGCTCCAGCGATATGTCACGTCGCCGTCAGAGTAGGAGTAGTTGTATTTGCCGTCAAGCACGGTGCGGGTCTTTTTGCTGTCAAGGTTGATGACGCGCAGCGCCGTGCGGTTTTCGAGAAATGCCACCTCTTTGCCGTCAGGCGAGTATGCGGGCTGGAATGCAGTAGCTTCGCCCTCTACAAGCGGTGTCTCTATGATTTCTGTTGCGTAGGTGAAGAGTTTTTCATCCTGGCGCTTGATTTTGCTCTCATAAATGCCCCAGGTCTTGCCGCGCTCTGCAGAGTAGACGAGCGAGCGTCCGTCAGGGCTGAAGTTGATGTCGCGCTCCTGCTGCGGGGTGTCGGTGATTCGTTTGGTGGTGTTGTACTCGATGGATGTGACGTATACGTCGCCGTGGAGTATGAATGCCACTTCTTTGCCGCTCGGACTCACGGCTATGTCATTTGCGCCGGAGCTCTGTGTGCGGGCAACGAGGGGTTTTTCGATATTGTCCTTTATGATGCTTACTTCCACTTTAACCGGCTGTTTGCCCTCATCAAGAGTGTACAGCTCACCGTTGTAGGAGTATGCCATCTTGCCGTTGGTTGCGGCGCTGAGGAAGCGCACGGGATGTGTTGTGTGGGCGGTCAGTTTCACCGGTTTCTCTCCGGGAGCCGCCTTGTACACATTAAACGAGCCGTCTCTTTCGCTGAGGAAATAGTAGGACTTGCCGTCGGGAGCCCACACGGCGTTGCGGTCTTCGCCGGCAAAGTCGGTGAGTTTCTTGAAGCCGCTCTTCGCGTCGGCGTTGGCGGTCCAGATGTCGCGGGCAATCGATGATGTATGGTGCTTGCGCCACGGGTCTTCATAGCCCTTCTTGTCGGTGTAGAGCAGGGCGCCGTTTTTCGGATTTATGGATATATGGTCCATTGCGAGCGAGGAGAACATTACCGGGCGGCCGCCGTTGACGCTCACGCTGTATGTCTGCGGGAACTGTCCGGAGGGGAACTGTATGTCAGCAGCATCGGGCATTACGCTTGAGCTGAAGAGCACCGTGCCGTTGTCGCGAAACGCCACGGGCGTCTCGCTGCCGGAGTTGGTTGTCAGGCGTTTGGGTGCGCCGCCTGTGGCAGGCATCACAAACACGTCTCTGCTCCCTTCGCGGTCAGAAGCGAAAGCGATGAGGGTGCCGTCGGGGCTCCACACCGGAGCGGTGTCGTGCGCCGGATTGGTGGTGAGCTGACGGGCCTCGCCACCTGTGGCGGGCACAGTGAAAATATCGCCCTGATAGGTAAAGGCGATAGTTTTGCCATCGGGAGAAATGGCGGGATAGCGGAGCCAAAGAGGGCTATCCGCCGCAGCCGAAGCGCCTGCTGCAACCGCAAGCAATCCGGCGATAAGCACTGATTTTTTCATATTATGTGTTATAATGAATTGATTCCTACTGCAAAAATACACATTATTTGCCCCTCTCCCAAATTAAAGGTTTCATCGGCAGGCAAAGGTGACTCTGATTGCGGCGAGCAGGAATTGAAATATTTTATTGCGCGCTGTGTCTTGATATGATACACACCCTGTTGTATCTTTGCAGAATAAACGTCATGCAATGCAGTTAGCTCAGGAACAAGAAGCCGCACTTAGTGAGATGCTTTCGGGGAGAAATGTGTTTCTCACCGGTGAGGCAGGCACCGGTAAGTCTACCATTGTCAGGGAATTTCAGAGCCGCACGGATAAAAACTGTGTTGTTCTCGCTCCGACCGGCATCGCGGCTGTCAATATCGGCGGTTCCACCATCCACAGCTTTCTGCGCTTCGCTCCCGGACTTATGACCGAGGACTCGGTAGGGAGCATTGCCCACAAGCGTCACCGCAGCCTGATTCGCAGTGTGGAGGTGGTGATTATCGACGAGATTTCGATGGTGCGCAGCGACCTTTTCTGGGCTGTGGACTATCGCCTGAGGCAGATTGCACAAAGCAAGGACAAAAAGAAGCCATTTGGCGGAAAGCAGGTGATACTCGTAGGTGACTTCTATCAGTTGCCCCCGGTGGTAAAGTCGGAAGAGGAGGAGCGGTTCATCAAAGGTGCCTACGGCGGAGAATTTGCCTTCCAGACGCCGATATGGCAGCAGGGTGCTTTCAAGTGCATCTGCCTCACCACCGTTCACCGCCAGAGCAATGACAATCTTTTTCTTTCGATACTCAACCATATCCGTCATAACAACCTTGAGGCCAGAGATCTTGTCGACCCAGAAACCGGTGCGGCGCTGACAGTCAGAGAGATTCTGAATAAATACGCTGACGTGCGCAAGCCGCTTGCCACCACGCCGGTGTGTCTGTGCACCACCAACCGCGAAGCCAACATTCTCAATGCGCTCGCCAATGAGAGGGCGCAAGGGGAGGGGCGCATCTTTACGGCGGTGGTAAAAGGCATATTCTCCGAGAAAGACTATCCCACGCCCGCAAAACTGGAGCTGAAGACCGGCACCAGAGTGATGACCCTCATCAATCACCGCACGCCCGGCGGAGTACTTGAGTATGTCAACGGCGATGTAGGCGAGGTTGTCGGTTTTATAAAGATAGGCGATGCAAATGCCGTGACGGTAAAGCTTGACAACGGTTCGACAGTCAACGTGTCGCCCAACGAGTGGAAGAGCTATCAGTATGTGCTTGACACCGACCCTGACACCGGCAAGGAGAAGGTTAGCCAGAAGGAGATAGGCTCCTATATACAGCTGCCGCTAAAGCCGGCTTATGCAATCACAATACACAAGTCGCAGGGAATGAGTGTGGATGCGGTGATGATAAAGCTCGGCAACGGCTGCTTTGCCCACGGACAGCTATACACTGCCTTGTCGCGCTGCCGGAGTCTTAAGAACCTGCGCATAGACCGCAGTATATATGTGGAGGATATAATCATAAATCCTGTTGTTGCCGATTTCTACCGGTCCATGGAGGCGGTCGCGCACAAGCAGCAGACTGTGAGCATGGATATTCCGGCTGAGTATCAGGACGCTGTGCAGGAGCTTTTGCGCAAGCTCATGGGCGAGAAAGCGCCCGATGCTCCCACACCTTCCACACCTTCGGCGCGGCCACTTCCTGCTGAGCCTGCCGGAAACAAAATCTCGAGTCACCCTGATCTCGACCATCTTATAATAGTATATAACAATCAGACAGCCGGAGAGCAGGGAGATGGAGCCACCCGAAAGAAAAACGGCATCGGATTCAACAAGCACGATGCGCCCATCCTCACTGCCATAGCCGAGAACTATCTCCAATGGGGCTTTGTGTTCGCTGATGACTTTGCCATAGTATCACGCCTTATACGTAAGTATCACTCCCAGTGGGGTGAGTGAGTTTTCTAAACTTCTCTTTGTCGAAAGTGCATTTTCGCAGAAATGGGTTTTGAAGTGCCCGTAACTTTGCATCATCAAAGGCCTAAAACCGGTCTCTGATGTTTTGTTTTCGGTGCGCGCGGCTTGCCGCGCCCTAAACTACTAAACTTATAAACCTCTAAACTTCTAAACCCTTATGGAACTTTTCTTCAACGCTGACGCAATCGAAATCCTCGCCGAACTCTCTCCCGCTACCCGCCACAAAGTGATGGATGCCGCCGTACATTACTGCAAGACAGGCGAGATGCCTGAAAACTTCTCCAAAAATGTCATGGCTATTTTCAAGACGCTCATGGCTCTAAGCAAAGTTGCTTTGGCTCAGCCGGAAAAGGCTCCTGACGCCGTCGGAACTCCGCGCAAAAGGCAGAGCTCCGACAAGGCTGTAGTGGAAAACAGCCTGAAGAAGATTACCGACACCTTCACCTGGCCGCAATATCTGACCGACAGAGAGCGCGCTGAGGAGCAGGCCCTGATGGTCAAGGTCAGGGATGCTGTCATGAACCGCTATGATCTGTTGAGGGTCAAAGTCTGAGCCGTTATTTCTGACGCACCTTCACCGGATTGGTGCAGGCAAGCTCCAGAATGGTGTTGACCGACGAGCAGATGAGGGATACGCCCGTGATGAGCACCACTACTGAATTCATAGTGCGCACGTTGGTGCAGAGTATAACCACTCCCGCCACAATCATGAGCACAGGAATGATGTAGAACCAGAACGGCAGCACATACGGCTTGCTCCAGAATCCGATGAACACTATGTGGAAAATGCCGTAAAGTATGAGGATGGCGCCGAAAATGTAGGCGAGAAGACCCACGAAAAATTCCGGTGTGGCAAGCATCCATACCCCGAGGGCTATCGCTCCGAGGCTTGCTACTATGGTGGATGATGCAGCCGAGTACTCGACCTGTTCTTTCGCTTTGCCACCCTTGCGCACTATGGCGGAGATGAAGCTGTAGAGCCCGGGAATGATAAGCATCAATCCCACTGCTATGACAATCCAGTTGAGGATGTCGATGCGCTGGTGCCACACCACGAGCAGTATGCCCACAATCATCACTATCAGCGCGGTTACCCAATTGTTTGCTTTCATATCAGTTGTATTTTTTATATAAATACAACCGTGCGGCGCTAATTGTTCCGCAAAAAAAGGTCGGTCATCCGAGCATAGCTGCCACTCGTTTCACGGCAGCTACGAAAGAGTCGCACTCCTCGAGGGTGTTGTACAGAGCGAAGGATGCGCGCACGGTGCCGGTTATGCCGAGACGGTGCATAAGCGGCTGGGCGCAGTGGTGACCGGTGCGCACAGCTATGCCGAGCTTGTCGAGCAGCATGCCGGTGTCGTAGTGGTGGGCGTCACCGATGAGAAAGGAGATAATGGCGCTCTTGTGCGGCGCCGTGCCGTATATTCTCAGTCCGGGCACCTCGAGCAGGCGCGGAGTAGTGTAGGTGAGCAGCTCTTCCTCGTGGGCGGCTATGTTTGCCAGACCTATGCCGGTCATATAGTCGATGGCGGTGTGGAGCGCGGCGATGTCAACGAAATCGGGCGTGCCAGCCTCGAATTTGAAGGGGAGTTCGGCAAATTCGGTGTGCTCGAAGCTCACGCTCTTTATCATCTCGCCGCCGCCCTGATAGGGGGGCATCTTCTCAAGCAGCGAGCGCTTGCCGTAGAGAACCCCTACTCCGCAGGGACCATACATTTTGTGGGAGGAGAACACATAGAAGTCGGCATCGAGAGCGCGCACGTCAACTTCAAGGTGGGCAATCGCCTGGGCGCCGTCAATCAGCGCCACAGCTCCGGCCTTGTGGGCCTCGGTGATAATCTCCTTGACGGGGTTGACGGTGCCGAGCACATTGCTCACATGGGCTACTGCCACTATCTTTGTGCGCCGGGTGAGCAGACTGCGGTAGGCATCCATATCCAGCACACCGGCATCGCTCATCGGTATCACCTTGATGACCAGCCCGCGGCGCTCGGCCATCAGCTGCCAGGGCACAATGTTGGAGTGGTGCTCCATCACAGAGAGGATAATCTCGTCGCCCGGCTCGAGAAGCATTCCGTAGCTTGCCGCAACAAGATTGATACTCTCCGTTGTGCCTCTGGTAAAGATAATCTCGTCGCTGCTCTCAGCACCTATGAATGATGCTACGAGGCGGCGCGTGTCCTCCTGCATGGCGGTGGCTTCCTGGGAGAGGGTGTGGACTCCGCGGTGAACATTCGCCTTGTGCCCCGTGTACATGTCGCGTATCGTGTCGACTACCTGCAGCGGTGTCTGCGTGGTGGCGGTGTTGTCGAGATATATCAGCGGCTTGCCGTAAATCTCGCGGCTCAGTATCGGGTAGTCGCCGCGTAGGGCCTGCACGTCGTAGCGGGTGTTATGCTCCATGGTCGTCGGTTTTATGACACACCGCATGGCAGTCGCCGCACAGGGCGTCGGCTCCGGCAAATCGTTTCTCTACCAGATGGCGCAGCCTGTCGCGCAGCCCTTCCATCCTCACGGTGTCTATGACATCGGTCATGAAAGCCTGCATGAGCATTATGCGCGCCTCGCGCTCGGGTATGCCTCGGGTGCGCATATAGAATAGCGCTTCGCTGTCGAGCTGTCCGGTGGTGGCTCCGTGGCTGCACTTCACATCGTCGTTGTAAATCTCGAGCTGCGGTCGTGTGTGCATTCGCGCCGAGCCGCTTGCAAGGATGTTGCGGTTGCTCTGGTATGCTTCGGTAAAGGGAGCTTTGGGAGTAACGAGGATGCTGCCCTCGAAAGCGCCGCTGCTATCTTCGTCAAGCACATACTTGAATAGCTGCCGGCTGTGGCAGCGCGGTGCAAGGTGGCGCACAACCGAGCTGTTGTCTGTGTGCATCGATTCCGAGCCTATGGCCATGCCGGCGAGTGTGGTGTCGCATCCTTCGCCATCGATGTCTATCGAGTAGTCGTTGCGCGTGGTGCCGCAGGTGAGAGTCATGCCGTTTACAAGCAGACTGCTGTGGCTGCCCTGACGCACGAACATAGCCGATGAGCGCGCGGTGAGTGCCGATGATTCCTCGATGTCGTAGTAGTCAAAGCGGGCATCGGTGCCGAGGGCTATCTCCACAACCTGCGAGCTGAGGCACTTGTCGGCCGTCGGCTGCGTGTGGTCGCACACAAGCAGCTGTGCCTCGGCTCTGTCGCCGAGTACCACAAGCACCCTGCGCACAGCCATCACCGGCGCGGGTGTGGCGAATATGTTGACGAGCTGCAGCGGTTTGTCAAGTTTCACTCCGGCAGGTACGTACACCAGCACTCCGTCCTGGGCGAGGAGGGTGTTGAGCGCCACCTCCGGGCGGGTCATGTCGGCAATGCTTCCGTAGTGGGCTTCAAGAATCCTGATGACCTCCGGCGACGCATTGCGCATGGAGGTGAACAGCACTCCCTCGGGCAGGCGCTTCTCTATGCCGGAAGTCGGGCGGAATGTGTCGTTGACGCACACCCCGAGCAGGGTGCTCATGTTGGGCACATCGCAGCGAAAGGTGGCGGCGACGTCGGCAGGTATATCAACGCGGTTGACATTCACCCCGTAGTCAGGGGCGAACATCTCGTCGAGCGATGTCTTCTCATAGCCTTCATCGCCTTTGCGCGGCAGAGTGCGGCCGCGCAGGCTGTCAAGAGCCTTGTTGCGCAGACGGTTCATCGCTTCAGGCGCTCCGGCGGCAAAAGCCTCGCGGTTGCGCAGATACAGGTCGGTATATTGGTCTAAACTGTTCATGAGCGCTTGTCGGCCTCCTCTTTAATCCAGTCATAGCCTTTCTCCTCAAGCTCGAGGGCGAGCTCCGGTCCGCCGGTGTGGACAATGCGGCCTTTGTAGAGGATGTGCACGAAGTCCGGGCGGATATAGTCGAGCAGGCGCTGGTAGTGGGTGATTACTATTGTGGCGTTGCGCTCGGTCTTGAGTTTGTTGACTCCGCCGGCAACAATGCGCAGGGCGTCGATGTCAAGGCCCGAGTCGGTCTCGTCGAGTATGCTTAGGCGAGGTTCGAGCATAGCCATCTGGAATATTTCGTTGCGCTTTTTCTCGCCGCCGCTGAAGCCTTCGTTGACCGAGCGCGAGGCAAGTTTGTTGTCAAGCTCAACAATCTCTCTCTTCTGCCTCATGAGCTTGAGGAAGTCGGTGGCGCTCACCGGCGCCTCGCCGAAGTATTTGCGCTTGGCGTTGAGGGCGGCGCGCATGAAGTTCACCATCGACACTCCGGGTATCTCTACCGGATACTGGAAGGAGAGGAAGAGCCCTTCGTGCGAGCGGTTTTCGGGCGACAGCTCAAGCAGATTGACACCGTGGAAGTCGACGCTGCCGCCGGTGACTGTGAATGCCGGATTGCCGGCAAGCACCTCGCTGAGAGTACTTTTGCCGGAGCCGTTGGGGCCCATTATCGCGTGCACCTCGCCCGGGCGCACGGTGAGGTCTATGCCCTTGAGTATTTCTTTGCCTTCGACCGATGCGTGGAGGCCGCTGACTTTAAGGAGTATATCTTCTTTCATCTGGTTGTGGTTTATCAAGTTATCCAACACTGCCTTCAAGGGTTATCTGAAGCAGCTTCTGGGCTTCGACGGCAAATTCCATCGGCAGCTTGTTCATCACCTCGCGGGCGTAGCCGTTGACTATCAGTCCCACAGCCTCCTCGGTGGGTATGCCGCGCTGGTTGCAGTAGAATATCTGATCTTCGCTTATCTTTGAAGTGGTGGCTTCATGCTCTACAACCGCAGTGTCGTTGAGCACATCTATGTAGGGAAATGTATGGGCGCCGCAGGTAGAGCTCAGCAGCAGGCTGTCGCACTGGGTGTAGTTGCGGCAGCCGTCTGCGGCGGGCACAACCTTGACCAGTCCGCGGTAGGAGTTCTGGCTGTGGCCCGCGGATATGCCTTTGCTCACGATTGTGCTTCGGCTGTTGCGTCCGATATGTATCATCTTGGTGCCGGTGTCCGCCTGCTGGTAGTTGTTGGTAACGGCGACGGAATAGAACTCGCCGACGCTCTCGTCGCCGGCAAGCACGCAGCTCGGATATTTCCAGGTGATGGCGCTGCCGGTCTCTACCTGGGTCCATGACAGCTTGGAGCGGTGACCGCGGCATAGACCGCGCTTGGTCACGAAGTTGTAGATGCCGCCGCGACCGTCTTTGTCGCCGGCATACCAGTTCTGCACAGTGGAGTATTTCACCTCGGCGCGCTCCTCGACTATTATTTCCACAATTGCTGCGTGGAGCTGGTTTTCGT
The DNA here is from genome assembly GCA_029052015.1 of Paramuribaculum sp. Classification (GTDB taxonomy): domain Bacteria; phylum Bacteroidota; class Bacteroidia; order Bacteroidales; family Muribaculaceae; genus Paramuribaculum. The sequence continues at coordinate 19,844 of JAIDJW010000146.1, forward strand.
CACGCATCGGGGCGGTGCAGCCTTCGAGGTAGCTCACGTAGGAGTCATCGTCGGCAACAATCAGCGTGCGCTCGAACTGACCTGTGCCTCCGGCGTTGATGCGGAAGTAGGTCGACAGCTCCATCGGGCAGCGCACACCCTTGGGGATGTACACGAAAGAGCCGTCGGAGAATACCGCCGAGTTGAGCGCCGCGAAGAAGTTGTCGCGGTAGCTCACCACCGAGCCCAGGTAGCGCTTCACAAGGTCGGGATAATCTTTTACCGCCTCGGATATCGAGCAGAATATCACTCCCATCTCGGCGAGCTTCTCGCGGTGGGTGGTCTTGACGCTCACGGAGTCCATCACAGCGTCAACAGCCATTCCCGCGAGGCTCTTCTGTTCCTCAAGGGGTATGCCGAGCTTGTTGAAGGTATCAATCAGCTGCGGGTCTACCTCGTCGAGGCTTTTTGGTCCGTCGGCTTTGGTCTTTGGCGCGGCGTAATAGCTTATTGCCTGAAAGTCGATGTCGGGGATGTCAAGATGAGCCCAGCGCGGCATCTTCAGAGTGAGCCAGTGGCGATAGGCTTTGAGGCGGAAATCAAGCAGCCATTCCGGCTCGCCTTTCTTGGCGCTGATATAGCGCACAACATCCTCGCTCAAACCATGCTCCAGAATCTCGGTGGGGATGTCGGTCGTGAATCCGTATTTATATTCGCTGCCGGTGACGGAGCCGAGAATATCCTCCTGCCCGCCATCCTGTTTTTTCTTATATTCGTCCTTGTCGTTGATTTTGTCCATGATACATATTAGAACAAAGTGTCGGCGCCGTTGGTTGCCATGCCCCGCAGCGCGCCGAGAATCCACGGGGTCATCTCCATCACAAGCCGCAGCACTTCTCCTCCCGCCAGTTTGCTGGAGGTGAAGAGACTGCTGTCAGGCGAAATGACTTTCCAGAGGTTGAGCATCATGCTCACCACCATAAACCATTTCAGAGTCAGGAATACCGACCCCGCCACACGGTCGAGGGTGCCGAGCATGATGGCGTGGGTGGCTTTGCGCAGGAAGCCTGCTATGAGCCACACTCCGAGCCACACTATGCCGAACAGCGCTCCGTAGCCGAGCACCTTGGCAGAATAAATGCTCATGGAGGATGCTGCCGGGTCGTCGGCACCGGTGAGGTGTGCCACGATACCTGCCGCCCATTCGCCTGACGTGCGGCAGGCGATGATGCCCGCCGCAATGCCTGCCGCGGAGCCGAGCTGCTTGATGGCGCCCTTCTTGTAGCCGATAACTACCGCTCCCGCGAGCAATATCAAGAATAATATGTCGAGTATTCCCATTTCAGGTGCGAAATTACAAAAACAATGGGTAATGGGCAATAATTGGCATTTGCCGCGTATGTGGTAATTTTGCAGACAAAATTCTATCGTGCTGATATGATAAAAAGATTTGCATTCACAATGGCATTCGCAGCCATGATATTTTCCGCCTCCGCGAGCACTCCCGACTATGACGCGCTTATGCGCGCGGCAGGTATGGTGGACGTGAAGACGGTTGACGGCAAGATTGTTGTAGACCTGATGTATGCCTCCACAAATAATTTTGTGGGCGCCGACATGTATGGCTCGCTGCGCAGGGCATATCTTCATCCTGAGGCTGCGGCGGCTGTGGCGGCAGCGCAGAAGGCGCTGACAAAGGAGCGCCCCGGGCTGCGGCTCAAGATATGCGATGCCGCGCGGCCGATGAGTGTGCAGAAACGGATGTTTGACAAAGTGCGCGGCACATCCAAGGCCAATTACGTAAGCAACCCCTCGCGTGGCGGGGGGTTGCACAACTACGGGCTTGCCGTAGACATTACTATTGTAGATTCGCTTGGAGCGGAGTTGCCGATGGGTACTTGCGTCGACCATCTCGGACCGGAGAGCAATATAGACAGGGAGAGTGAACTGGTTGCCCGTGGTGTTATCACTGAAGAATCCAGACGCAACCGTCAGTTGCTCAGACGTGTGATGCGCTCAGCCGGATTTCGAGCCCTGCGCACCGAGTGGTGGCACTTCAACCTGCGCAGCCGCGCCGATGCGCGCGCCCGCTACAAGCGTCTTGACTTCTGATTATTTAGAAGTTGCGGTAGGCTCGGGGCGGGTATATCCGTCCTTGGCTGCGCGCTCGCTCATGCGCTTGATGCGCTTGGCGGTCTCGGGGTGAGAGCTGAACATTTTCTGGATATAGTTGGCGCTTGCATTGCCCTCCATGCTCTGGAGTTTCTCAAAAGCCATTACCATACCCCAGGGGTTGATGCCGTTGGCAACGAGGAAATCGTAGCCGCTGTCGTCAGCCTCGTTCTCCTGCTTCTGGGAGTACTTGGCATTGATAAGACCTTCACCCAGGGTGCCGAGCTGTGAGTCGGTGAGTTTTGCAACAGTGCCTCCTGCCGATGAGAGGGCATCCTTTGCCGCGCCGGTCATGAGCTGAGTCTTAAAAGCGTTTTTGCTGTGACGCTTGGCAACATGGCCGATTTCATGGCCGATCACACCGAGGAGCTCGTTGTCGTCCATGATGTCCATCAGAGAAGAAAACACGCGCACGCTGCCGTCAGGACAAGCGAAAGCGTTGATGTCGATAACGTCATACACCTTGAAATTCAAAGGTATGCCATCGGCATCCTTGAGGTTGGATGTGAGTTTGCGCAGGCGCTTGGTGTAGGGGTCGTCCTCGCCGGGCACCTTGTTGTTTTTATCCATCCAGTCAACTGATTCCTTGACGTAGGCAGCCATCTGCTCGTCGGTGAGAGTGAAAGCCTGCACGCCCTTCTTGGCAGCGCCGATAGCTTTGTTGAGATTGAACTGTGCTGATGCCGCGGGAGCTGCAAGAAGCAGCGCGGCAGCCGATAATACGGTGATAAACAAACGTTTCATAAACTGATTGGTTTTTGAATTGTTAGATGCTGCAAAATTAATAACTTTGCAGTCTATGGGCAAGAAAATCACAAATTCATTGCCGTGGATACAATTTGGATTCGATTCGGTAGCCTCCTTTCGTTAAACTTTTTAGTCGAATTAAGCGTTGAAATTTTGATATTAGTAAACTAACCACTATATTTGCACTATATAAGGGTAGTTTCCCCACTTTAAGGAAATACTTCGCTTGCGCGAGCAACGATTTTAGGGATCGGTTTCGCCCGGTCGGAAAGAGCAGTCGAAAGGCCGCTCTTTTTTATGCTTCAATGTGGGATCACTTTTTGACCGAGCAGCACTCCCTTGTCTTGAAAAACATTATGCTTCACAGCTTCGTATGATGGATTACTCCTTTCCGGATGAAGCAGATGTATGGTTACAGGATACGCTATAAGATCAGCTATCTGAAGTCCTATGATATTGTCTTTCTTGTTCCTGAAGCCAAAATTGCAGATTCTTGACTGAAGGCGATTGGCTGTAACCCACTTAGTGCCGCGATTGCGTAAGCCGTTGTAATAGTTAAGCAGTTTATTGTCTTCTTTTCTGCCGCGTCTCTCGACTACAATTGAAATCTCAGGTACTTCATCCCCAATCTCGTTATCGACATAAAAAATGCTCCTTTCTATCAGATATGACAACGACAGACCATACACATCGTCCGACTCACCTCGTATGCAAAACTTGCTGAGCTGCTCTTTCAATACCGTGCAACTAATTATAACGTAAGCCTCATGCTTACTCAGTATTCTCTCTATTCCTCCAAAGAATCGTGCTCTTAACTCATCGTCCGCAAGCACTGAGAATTGTCCTCGCCACTTACGGATGTCAACCGAATGTATAACGATGTCCGTGGTGCCGAATATTTCCAGCTTTAAGTTATTAAATGCTTTATTCAACGCATTGAGATTCAGCCTTGATACAAGAATTCCGCAGAGAGTGAATACAGGAAAGCCGGGGTCGAAATTCGTGAGATTATGATCTCCGCATTCATCAATGAAGAGATAGTATGTTGCTTTATTTGTTTTCTGAGGCTGCATAATTGAATCCAAAGTTAGTAACTTTGCAGTCTATGGGCAAGAAAATCACAAATTCATTGCCGTGGATAGCTGTAGCACTCGTGACGTTCGCTACCTACGGCGCTTCTATAGGTATGGCAAGCACGCTGCTGACTCCCTGGTGGATTCCGGCGGCATCGGCTGTGGCGCTGGCAGTGGCGGCCGGGTGGTGGATATCACCGCTGTGGGGCAAAATCACAGGCAGCTCGTCAAAGTTAGTAAACGGTGTATGCAACGCGGCAATCGGTACCGGGATTCTGCTTGCCGCTCTTCTCGGCATCAATTATGCGGGGGGAGGGGAGCCTGCTGTTGAAAAAGTGCCGGTTGTTAGCAGCTACACTACCACAGAGCATCACACCCGGCGCCTGCGCCGCGGCGTGTATGTCAAGGGCAGCGCATATACGCAGTATCATGTCAAGCTGAAGCTGCCCGGCGACAAGGTTAAGTCGATAGTCGTGAGCCGCGAGCGCTACAATAAGCTCCGACGCACCCGCCGCGCCGAGGTGGAGCTTCACCGCGGGCTCCTCGGCATGGACTATTTCACTATCCGTTAGAATCTTCCCGTAACTAACATAACAATGAATATGGACCCCAAAACATTGCACACAGATACGAAACGAAAGCTGGCAGACATAATGGTGGCGATTTCGTGGAGGGAGCTTGCGCGAACCTATTTCGGCAAATCTAGCTCCTGGCTCTATCACAAGCTTGACGGAATTGACGGCAACGGTGGAATCGGCGGATTTACTGATGAAGAGCAATCTCAGCTCAAAGCGGCCCTCTGCGACCTTTCGGATAGAATTCGTAAGGCTGCCGAATCCCTTTGAGTTGTCTCTTGATAAAAGAATGGAAAAGATTAGGGTTGAGATATTCGATGAGGGCGCATACTACGCCTGTGGCTGGGGATATGAAGGCTTTGGCGCGGTAATATGCACAGATAAAAGCATAAAGAATCTAAGGCTTAAGTTTGAGAAAACCCTCGCCGAACAGATTTCGGATATGGTTGCCGATGGTGATCCTATTCCGCAATGGCTTGCTTCAGGCAACTATATAATTGAATATTCATTGCCTGATTGATTAGGGAAGACCGCGTCAGGGAATACTTCACTATCCGTTAGATTCTGGCTTGTCGATCAAAACAAAAGCTGACTCCAATAAACGGAATCAGCTTTTTTAGATACTTTTTATGTAAAGCCGTGAGTATAGGCTACACTCAAATTATAGTTGTGTGAAGGCAATGTCTTCAACAATAAGCGTTTGCTTGCCAAATGTATAGAAGCCGACTCCGGTAAAATCCAAGGGCATATACTTTACTTTCAGTATTTCCATGCCGTCGACATAGAACGAAAGTGTGGAACCATCGGAAGTAAGTTTCCATTCCTGATTGATTTTCTTGTTTTTGGGCCATTTCACACCTTGGGAGATCATTCCGACCATTTTGTTGTCGACGAATCGGAGAAAATTCACCATCTCATCGTTGAAAGTGAAGGCATAAAAATTTCCAAAATCGCGATAGTTGAATATAAAACCGCAAGTCTTGTCTGTGCCAAGTTTGTCAATTCTGACATTTGAGATTATCTCAAATGGCTTTTTAATGTTTAGAGGAGCATAACAGTGCGTCTCAAACATGGTATTCTCTCCGACTTGAGTACCCATCATTGCGGATGCGAATTTGTTGATTCCCTTTGATTTGATTGTCATGACTCCCTTGTCTATGACTGCAGTTCCGTTATTACTCTCTCCTGCGCTCTCGGTCCATCCGAGGCTGTTGCCCTCGAACTCTTCTTTGAAAGTCTGGGCGTTGAGTGTGGCTGTGTATAAAAGAGAAGCCACACAAAAAACAAAGAATTGTTTCATTTTTGTAAAGATGTATAATTGGATGTTATTACATACTTGAGGCCTTGCCTATTCGTGTCTGGAGCTCCTCAACCATAGGTTCCAGTTCTTTAGGGAGGCGGTCTATTTCGTCAAATTCCCCATGTCGGGCTTGTATAGCGGCTGCTACTTCAGAAGAAATTTTAATCTGGAAAGCTACTCTTTCTTCAGTAGTAATGTCCCTGACAGTGACTCGATTTCTCATTTCTTTTTCTGACATGGTAAAGGCCTTGTATTTCCATGGTGTCTGAAGAAAACCTCCTGCATTATCGGTGGTTTCGATTTCCGGGAAATAATTTAAGATAATCTGATGCAACAATTTCCATGCTTTGCTTGTGTCTACCTGACCGCTCTCCGAATCTATTGTGTAGAACTGAGGATCAAGTGTAATTGTGATGAATTTGTTTACCAGTCCGGATGTGGCGGATGCTCGGTAAAAGCCGTCTTGATTTAGGTTGAATGACAATGAATTGCGTTCATCGCCACCGTAAAATTTAGAATTCAGGGTGGTATATTCACTGCATTCGACTCTGATGATGGCTACAGAATTCTTCTTCTTTGGACGTGTGAATTCGGCATAGCCGTTTCCAATGTGAACATTGTCAACATAGATTGCTGCCTCCTGTGGCGTGACCTGTATTTTGATCACTTTCTCTCTTTTCGCACTCGCTGCTACGACTGACAAGATTGCGATTGTTAGCAATAAGAATCTTTTCATAATCAATAATGTCGATTGTTTGAGTATTTTAAATGCTTGGGGATTTGAAGTTCAAACATATTCCCTTTTTTCAAGTCATCTGTATACACCTTTTTAGAATAGATTTCGACTCCGTTATTACGGCAAGACACCTCTACATATTTTTGTCCCTTAGGTACAGTGTAGTATACCAGGTCTCTTCCAAGATATTGACCGTCGACGTATATTTCTATGTGTCGTTCCTCACATGTCAAAACTAAATTCCGTGGAGATGAACATGACACAGTGAAGAACATAGCGATAAGTATCATGACAAGGGTGAGGTAACGTAGCTTCATAGAAGTATCATTTTGTAGATTGTAATCCAGAGTTACTTTGTGCAAACTCGTTAATTGATTTCAGTAGCTCAGAGAACTGTTTGATATCTGCGTTAGGCCATTCCCATTCTGGAAAAGGATTGAGTTCATTATAAGGAAGTTCTCCGAAATTATTTACTGAAGGGTCAACAGATAGTTCTAATCTTGGCCTCGGTAGTCATGCACTGTACCATTGATATGGAAAAGTTGTAAACTGTAATCCTTTGAAGTTCCATACGCCAAATGGGATTTCATCAACCGGATTGAAGTCTTTGTCAACCATGAGAAGTTGCGTTAAAGAGGTGTTGACATACCCCATATTTTTCCAGTTGTAAGCACATACGACTAAGATATATGCCACATCAGACATGCAGATATATCCGGTGTTACTTACCGTCGCTCTTTTTAACTCCTTATGTATGAAGATGTAGTAATTGGGGTCCGTGCATTCAAGTCCACAGTTATTTCTAATTTCTCCTACAAGACGCATGAAATCTACTATTGTCATCTTATTCAGAATGCCTCGGTCATCCCCTCGTTGGCGTTGATTGGTTTATATACAAAAAAAGCGTGAGAGTCTGTATCTGTTACTCGTCCCGCTTCTTGAGGCTCTGGCATGTGCCCATCTGAGTAGAACGAGCAACGCGGAGCCTCACGCCGTATGATATGCCTGGCGGAGAATCCGCGCGCAACTATGCGCGCACAATCCTCCGGAAGGGGAGTTATCATACCCGAAAGACGCCTATCGCTGCTTCATCCTTGACTCAGATATATGAAACTGCCAGATTTCAAGAAGCCAAGAACAAGCGCTGATAAACGCTTCTATTTTAATTGCTTATCCCTCCTGCTGTGCCCCATATCGAGGCTCCGCGGGCGATATGCATCGCAAAGATAAGCATTTATTCACAAACTCAAAATTTTTTAACGTTTTCGTGGGGTGGTGCCTCGTCAGGGGGCGGTTGGGATGGGTGGCTAAGATAGCTATTATAGCTTGGATAGTCGGCGGTTAAAAACCGCCGCACCATAGGCACTGCCGGGGTGTGCTATTCTCTTATATATAAAAAGTGGCGGCGCCGGGGGAAGTGCCTCGGCGCCGGCGGGGGGGTTTGTGTTAATTATCTGATATTTACATGT
>JAIDJW010000147.1 GCA_029052015.1 Paramuribaculum sp.
CACAAGTAAATACACTTCGTCTGCTGCTGAGGCAATATGGATATTGGCTATTCCCAATGCGTCAGTGAATGCACGTTGCATCATATTAGCGCTTGTGCCCCCGCATCCTATTTCATTAGTAACGAAAACAAAAGTGGCGTCTTGTGCTATAAGCCTGTCAAATTCGGCTTTGAATTCGCATAGAGTTTGCTCGGTGTTTTCGTGTTTGGCAAAAAAGATGTTTGTGAGCCACATTGTTATGCAGTCAACGAGCACTGTATTTCCTGCAAGTTCCAGGGATGACAATCTGCGTTCCTCTTCAATGGTTGTCCATGCACTGCCTCTGCGCGCCCGGTGGTCGGCTACACGTTGCGCCATCTCATCGTCACCGATGCCGGCAGTGGCGACATATACTGGCGTATCGCATAGTGCCAGTGTTGTCCTTTCGGCAAATACGCTTTTTCCGGATCGCTGTCCTCCTGTAATCAATATAATCTTGCGTGCCATGCCCCAAAGTTACAAAATTAACAAGATACACACAACAAAAGTCCCGGCAGGAGGCATCTCCGGTCGGGACTTAAAGTGGTCGGACAAATTTTTACAGCATACCTGATTTCAGGCATAGGTCGGTAATCCATATCCATAGCGGGCAGAAGCCGATGAAAAGGATTACAGAGAGAGTGAGTGACGAGGTGCCTGTGGCTACGTATGTGTCATACTCGTCTGCGATGATGATGCCGGAGAATGCCGGGGGAAGGGCGCAGGCTACAACAAGCATCTTGAGGTTCAGAGGCTCCATGTGGCAGATAAGGCCGAGGAAGAGCACGAACGCCGGCATGACAATCATTTTAAGTATAGAACCGAGAATCGCCTGCCAGTTGATCTGAATCCTGATGGCCGAGAGGGTGATACCGGCGGAAAATACCGCAAGTGACGCATTGGCTCCCTTTATAAGGTTGAAGGAAGGGCTGAGATATGCAGGCCAGGGGATTCCGACCACCACCCATATTACGGCAAGAATCGGAGCCCAGGCAACCGGCTGTTTGAGAGCGTGGATAACGGGCTTCCATACGCTTTGCTTTTTCGCTCCGGGAGCTGTTTTCTCAAGCGAGGCGTTCATCAGTGACAGACCTACCGGAATACCGATTGCATTTACAACGATGCCGACAATAGCCACAACCAGAGCTACAGTCGGTGTTGTGCCGAAAATAGGCTCGAGCACTGCAAATCCGAGAAAACCGATTGTCGGTGAGCCGCTGATAAGTGCCGATACCGCCGCATCCGCTCCTGTGTTGCTCTTGAACATCCTGAAAATGAAATATACAAGCATGAAAATCACCATTATGCCTATGAGCGACACTAACGACAGCTTGATGTCGGCAGCAAGCATCTGACGGTCGGCCTGGACTATTGACACGAATAGAGCAGCGGGGAGGGCGTAGTCAAGCACAACCTTGTTGAATTTCTTCGCGTCATTTCCGGAAAAAACTCCCTTTTTCCCGGAAATATAGCCGGCGAGCATCACTACGATGATAGGAACTATGGCGTATAATATTATATGTTCCATAAATAGAGAAAGTGAGGATTAATTTGATGCTGATTATAAATAAAAACAGGATAGTGACCCGTCTATGAGAAGAAGCTCCCCGGCGGTGCGCGCCGGCACTGCCGGGGAGCTATGGCTTCCGGTCTGAAAATTTCAGCCGGACTCTACAAGGTTAACATTACGATACATACTATACGACTATGTCTATCAACGGTGCGGGATTAAGGTACCCGATATGCCCGCTCTCCTTGCCGGAATCGGCAGCAAGCTGCACGTCAATCAGGCACGGCTGCTTCGAGGCTATTGCCTCGGTAAGTGCCTGTGACAGTTCGGCAGGGGTAGTGACATAATAGGTCTTTGCACCGAATGCGTCACCGAGCTTGTCGTAGCGAGCCTTCACATCGAGGGTTGTCGGGGCAGGGTCGCCGTCCTTGCTCAGATTTTCACCGATGCCGTTATATATACCTCCGTTATTGAAAATACAAACTGTTACGGGGAGCTTGAAGCGACAGATTGTGCTGAAGTCCATTCCGGAAAATCCGAATGCGCTGTCGCCCTCTATGGCAACCACGCTCTTGCCGGTTGCCACCGCAGCTCCTATAGAAGATCCTATGCCCATACCCATGATTGCCCATGTGGCGCAGTCAACTCTGTGGCGAGGCAGCGTCATATTCACTGCGTCTCTGGTGTCGTCAAGAGTATTGGCTCCCTCGTTGATGAGAATCACGTCAGGATTTGACTCGATTATCGGTTTTATGACCCCGAGAGCGGTCCAGTGGTGCATCGGCATCATGTCCCTGGCCTCTTCGATTCGTTGGGCGAATTTAGCATCCTTTGCCTTGGTCTCGGTCTGGAGCGAGGGCACCCACGCCGGGTCTGTAGCCATTGTCTTGCCATCCAGTTCGGCAAGTATAGCGTCAAGCGCAAGACCTAAATCGCCAACAACGGGGGCGGCTATGGGACGGTTGACATCAACCTCCTGAGCCTCGATATCGAGCTGGATGAATTTCATGTCAGGATTCCATTTTCCTTTGCCGAAAGCCAGCATCCAGTTGAGGCGCGCACCGATAATCATCACAACATCCGCCTGCTCCATTATCGTAGAGCGGCACGACAGCGCGCTCAGAGGGCCGGCATCGGGCATAAGACCTTTGGCCATAGACATGGGCAGGTAGGGTATATTGTATTTTTCGATGAGAGTCTTGATTTTGTCATCGACCTGCGCGTATGCCGCCCCCTTGCCAAGGAGTATGGCAGGATGCTTTGCGGATGTCAGTACTTCTACAGCTCTTTGAACGGAAGCGGGATTAGGAGCTACAGGTGAATAAACGTCCACGGGGGTATAAAACAGCTTTTCAGCGTCCTCGCGGTTCATTATCTGACCGAGTGCTGGAGTGGTCATGTCAATATAGACTCCTCCGGGGCGACCGGACACCGCTGCGCGGTATGCTCTCGCGACGGCAGATGGTATATCCTCCGCCTTGCTGCAGCGGAAAGCTGCCTTTACGAGCGGTTTTGCCGTGTTATACTGGTCAAGTTGCTCGTATGTGCCCATATTCATGTCTACCATTGTCGGGTCAGACGCGCCGGAAATCTGTATCATGGGATAGCAATTGACAGTAGCGTTAGCTGTAGCGGTCAGACCGTTCATGAAGCCGAGAGATGAAACAGTCATAAGCACACCGGGTTTCTTGGTGAGAAAACCTTCTGTAGCCGCTGCCATACCGGCCTGCTGTTCATGGCGGAAGCCGATGAATCGGATTCCCTGCCCCTGGATTATGTAGGCGGCCTCTGTGATAGGTATGCCTACGAGGCCATACACATTTTCTATGCCGACATTTTTTAAAGCGCGGGCAAGAATATACATTCCTGTCACTTGCTCCGGAAAATGAGGGGCAGCAGGTGTATTTTGTATTGTCGTAGCCATTTTGTTTGTTTATTTTAGTCGTTATTTCTGAGGCTGTGCGGGCAGGGGAGCTGTTGTGCCGTTTTTGGCAAATTGCTCTATCTCTGCGTCAGTGTAGCCGTAAGCCTTGAGCACTTCGGCAGTATTGCCGCCGAGGGTCGGACACGGACCGTATGTAGGCTGGAAGTTTGACATCGTGAAAGGCATGCCTACAGTCACAAACTCTCCTACTTTGCCACCCTGATTGATTTTGACGAGAGTGTTTCCGTCATAAAGAGTCGGATCAGTCATGATTTCCTTGGTGGAAAGCACCGGTCCAACAGGCACGCCTGCTTTAGACAGCAGTTCCGTAACCTCATATTTGGTCTTGGTGATGGTGTATGTTTCGATTCTCTTGTAAATCTCCTGTTTGTGGCGGTCGCGTGCGTCAGCGGTATTGAAATCGGGGTTTGTAAGCCAGTCCTCGAATCCGAGAGCCTTTGCTGCAAGCTCGAAGTCCTTGGCTCCACGCTGCAGGATTACATATACGTATGCATTCGGGTCAGTTTCCCAACCTTTGCACTTGTATGTCCAGCCGAGCACACCGCTTCCTTCCTGGTTGCCGCTTCTCGGCACAAAGTTACCAAATTTTTCGTTTGGATACTGCGGGAACTGGGTGAGGTAGCCGATGCGGTCGAGGGTGAGCTGGTCACGGGTCTTGATGCGGCATAGATTCAGGCAAGCGTTGTGCATTGACTGGTAGACGTATGAGCCTTCTCCGGTGATGTTTCTTTGGAGAAGAGCGGCGAGTATGCCTATTGTCAGATGCATTCCGGTGTTTGAATCACCGAGTGCGGCTCCGCTTTGAGTTGGGATGTTTTCGGGGCCTTCCCACCATCCGGTTGTGGAAGCGGCTCCGGCGGTTACCTGAGCAACAGCCTCGTATGCCTTCCGGT
>JAIDJW010000148.1 GCA_029052015.1 Paramuribaculum sp.
TCTGTGGAGTTTGGTTATACGCCATATTCCCGAACTCAAAAAAGATGTGGAGAGAATCATTGCCGAATATGGAATATTGCCTGAAATGATAGGACAGTAAACACTTGAAAAAATATTCCTATCCGCTTTCTTTTCTTGGAAGTGCTTGCACAACCCATTGGAAATTGCTAACTTTACATCACGAGAACATTAACCGCATTATTAACTCCGAAAGCATGAGGGCGTTTTCTCAAATGTTTTAACCGAGTTTGGCGAGATTGACATCGCGGCTAACTGCAATATAAAATAAGGTCTTATAGCTCAGTTGGTTGCATCGGAAAGATGAGCGAGGCGAATCTTTTAGATGCCGTAGAGAGCACCTGACTCATAATCAGGGAGTCCTAGGTTCAAGCCCAAGTGGGACCACCTCTTAAAAATCAAGTAGTTACGAAACGAATCGTAGCTGCTTTTCTTTTGCTCTGCACACAACTCCGCGCTTGTCAGGTATAGCAAACGGTATTATTGTAGCTTTTTGTCGATCAACTTCCCGTCGGGATGCCAATAATCCGCCCGGCGCACCCTCTTGCGGTCATTTCTGATTAATCGGAATGTACATTTTGCATTGTCAGTTTCATATCGATCATATATGATATCCGAGTAGCCGAAGGGAGTCAATATTCCAATCTTAAAATCTCTTTGCGTCATAAAAAACGTAGTCGGCTCATCCTCGGTTATCAGTTCATCCTCATATATGGCATCCGCAATAGGCGGCATGAGAATTTTCAGCATTGGCAGACTATCTCTATAGGGCTTTTTGTGGAGAAATGGATATGTAATCTCAAGAGCACCCCACTTCTTCGTTTCTCTGTCCTGCACGAAAAATAGGCGTTGCTTCCATCGCTCTGGTATGATTGCACTATATTGAAAATCCGTCATCAGAACGGGTGGATTGGTTAAAGACATTAACGCCCACGCTTCTCCATTTGAAACCGGCACAAAAATAGGCTTACTGTTTATCGCATCGAATTGAGTAAATACATCTGCGAAACTGTCGTGTAATAACTGCTCGCCGGTCGGTGAAATAAGACCGACGAAAGTATCATCACCTGACTTCTGCGGCCGCCAATCATACTGAGTATTATAAATCTCCAATTGGCGCAATTTTTTGCGAGATTCCTTATTCGTGCACGCCCAGAGTTTGTTATTCATCTCCCGCAGGCGCAGATACTCCCGCGCATCGTCCTTTGTTGGCAAAATCAAAGGATTGGTATTTGCGTAGCACACCCGCCAATAATTGAGATGTTCATAATAATCCTTTTGTCCAACCTCAGAAGTTATCGGATAGACAATGCGCCCGCACAAGTCAAGTGGGTTCATGTCAGATTATCGTTGATTTTCAGATGTATCAGGTGCTTTCTTTGGGTCGGCATGGAGTTCGAAAGCTTTCATCTTTAGGCATAGGGATTGCGATAAAAGGGATTCGCAACGATCGACAATCCATTCAGGTATCGGATATATGCAGGCTGCGGCCGAGCCGGCTATGCAGGCCATTGTGTCGGCATCGCCACCGAGCGACACGGCAAGGCGAACCACATCTACGAAGTCTTTACCTTCAAGAAAGCAGATGATGGATTCCGGCACCGAGCCTTGACACGACACATCCCATTGATACCCGGGGCGTATCTCGTCAACGGTTCGCGTCAAATCATAGTGGAATTGCTCGGTAATGTAGTCTCTAATCTCATCTTTCGTGTGTCCGTGCTTCGCCATCCACACTGCTGCCGCTACGGCTTGTGCGCCCTTGATGCCTTCCGGATGATTGTGGGAAACCTCGGCTGTCCGTTTTGCTAAATTCAACGCTTCTTCAAGCGTTTCGGCGTAGAGTCCGACCGGACTGACGCGCATTGCCGCTCCGTTTCCCCAGCTGTTGTAAGGTTGTGGATTGTCACTCCATAGCCAGGAGTTGAACGAACTGCCATATCCGGCAAATGGATACTCACGGCCAAGCTCCTGCATGGTCGCAATCAGTTGCTCATCAGTGAGTCCTGCTTCATCGTAATGGGCCAGCCAATAAGCCACGGCAATAGTCATCACCGAGTCGTCAGTGAAACAACTACCCTCCGGCAACAACTCAAAGTCATACCTTTTTTGCATGGTAAACTCATACGCCGAACCTATTATATCTCCTGCGATTGCTCCTAACATAACTTATTTACTTGCTGCGATTAATGAAACTTTTGCCTGTTGTCCATTCAGGGATTCGTCATCATAAGCCATTCCCCAGAAGCAATCAATATTTACAGATAGTTCCCGGAGAAATTCAGTTATTGACTGCAGTTCTTTTGCAGGTGAATCCATAGTCTTTGGTGTCCAAATATTGAAGAGGAGATCTGCTATGCGATCAGTAGCTATCGGCAGTTTTGATACTGCATCCTTCAATGCGTTAGCAATACACCCTGTCCCCTCGGCATACCCCGTGGAAATATAGTTTGTTGTTTCATTAGATAATGATTGTTCAATGTCCCGCACATCAATATTGATATGCCCTTCGGCGTAAAGTATCTTATCGATCTCCGCGGTATCACCTACTATCTTATAATTTTCATAGGGGAATTTGTAGGGTGTATGATATGACATGGTGATTTTTATTACTTAGTATTTGATCGGCTGTCTTGGGATTATTGATCGCTTTTTTGTTTGTTTTCGTTTCTTTAGAATGAATGAGGCATGACATAATAGTTGTTGTAGTTCATCAATGCAGTGGTAGATGTTGTCTTTTATCCAGTCGTTTGTGATGCATTTTTGAGCTACAGTCGTGGTGTGTTGTGAAATTTCGCTGTGTGTGATTCCCATGTTGTCAATTTCCGAAGCCATTGCGCTAAGAAATGGGAAGTCATTCTGGTTGTTCAAGTAATAATCTTTGAGCGCGCTGGTGGAAACGATGATGTCATCCAACGATTCCGCTTCCATGGGTATATCGGCATTCAGTACAGTCAATGCATTGCCATTGTTCAGTACTATAACACACTGTCTGTTATCGTCGAAAAACATATAATCGACTTCTTGAAGTTGGTGCTTCCCGTCAGTGCAGTAGATCGACAGCTCAGAAAGTGCTTTTTCGATCACTTCCGAGAAATGCTGTGATGCATTGTCAATTGAAGGAACGATATTGGAGAATAGTTTGAAGCTTACAACTATATTTGGATATGAATCGGTGAAACCGGTTGTCCTGATGCGGTGAGAGAACTCTTCCCTCAATTCATTTAGGGGATACATGTCTGCTGCAATTTTGTCCATTTTGATTCTGAATTTTATTGGTGATAAGTAACTCGCAAAAATTAGCTGCGAGTGATTTTAGAGATTTGTTCGAGTGATTTTTGTTTGAAGCCGAAGGC
>JAIDJW010000149.1 GCA_029052015.1 Paramuribaculum sp.
CCGCCGTCCACTGGTCAAGATTGTTGCGGACCAGAAACTGCACCGTCTCGCTCTCCTCCAGCCCCGGCACATCCGGCGCCGGAATATCGTCGCGGCAGCCACACAGCACACCAAGCGCCACGATAGCCGCCAATATTCTTGTCACATCATTCCGTATACTCATGTTGTTTTATTTATTCCTGTATAGGCGTATTTTCAGGAATGTCTTTTGTATGAAGTATTAAAGACATTCAAGTTGTTGCAAAATTAGTATAATATTTGAGATATATGGAATTTAATGGGCTAATCTAAGTGTTAAAAAATAAAAACCCGCGCATGATGAGTCTCTGCGCGGGTTGTGTAATGAGTGAGGACGTTTCAGCAGCGGAAATTTATGGTTTTGGATAAACAAGGAGACCGCTGCCTACTTCCTGAGCCACGCTCTCACCTTTTGATGCGCGAACGATTGCGAGCGCGAAGTGTAAAGTAAAGGCGGGGCCTTTGCCGGTAATTAGGGTGTCGAGTGCTACCACCGGAGTGTCGTGCATCTTGGCGTCAACAATCATTCCCTCCATGCCTGGATAGCAGGTGGCCTCTCTGCCGGCAAGAATGCCCAGCGGCTCAAGAACCACTGCAGGCGAAGCGCAGATTGCGGCGATTTTGCCCCCTTTTTTGAAATGGGCGGTAAGGGCGGAGCTTACGGAGGGGTTGGCAGCCAGATTGGTGGCTCCAGGCATTCCTCCGGGGCATATAAGCCATTCGGCATCGCAGAAATCGGCGTTGTCGACAAAAATGTCAGCCTCGACAATAACTCCGTGGGAGCCTTTAATACTAAGGGAGCTGCCGTCGTTTACGGCAACAGTCGTTACATTCATTCCGGCGCGGCGCAGCACATCCACTGTGGCGATAGCTTCGATTTCCTCAAAGCCCGGAGCTAAAAAGATATAAGAGTGATTCATGAAAAATGTATTTTATAGCGCGGTCAACAACGGTTTTTGATGCTAACAGCATCAGGTATTTGACAACTCATATCGCGAATGTAGGCAAAATATGTAAGATATGTGTTAACTTTGAGCAAAAATTTTGCAGATGTCTGATTTTTATAACATTTTTCGTACAAAAATATTTATTGCGTTTATCAGCACCATTGTTTTGTGCTCATGTAGCGGTAAAAAATGGTATAAAACCGAAGGCGCCGTGTGGGGCACGACATATCATATCACTTATTATGCCGGCGCGGATATGGCAGACAGTATCACAGCAGCTATGTCTCGCGTGGAGCAAAGTCTGTCGCCATTCGCGCCCCGGTCGCTTATAAGCAGGATAAACAGTGGTGAGGAGATACCTGTGGACTCCTTATTATTAAAGGTGTTTGTTGCCGCCCAATATGTAAGCGCGGAGAGCAGTTTTGCGTTTGACCCGACAGTCGCTCCTGCGGTAAATCTGTGGGGCTACGGCTATCGGGCCGGTGTGGGAGACCCCTCTTCGGAGCAGATAGACAGCATCAGACCCCTTGTGGGCTTCTATAAGGCTTATCTCGATAACGGCATGATAGTAAGAGAGTGCCCCACCATGGAATTTGATTTCAGTGCCATAACCAAAGGTTTCGGGTGCGATGTGGTAGGGGAGACGTTAAGTCGCAACGGATGTGCAGATTATATGGTTGAGATAGGGGGGGAGATAGCGCTGTGTGGTCTGAATCCCCGTGGCGAAGAGTGGCGGATAATGGTCGATGCCCCGGTAGAGGATGACAGTACCGTTCGCCATGAGCGGCTTGCCGTGATTGGTGTGACAGACTGCGGCATAGCGACCTCGGGCAATTATCGCAACTTCAAGACCACGGCTTCTGGCAAGACCTGGCACACCATAGACCCGCGCACTTGCCGCCCGGCAATCACACCCACGCTATCGGCAACGGTCATCGCCCCCGATGCCATGATAGCCGATGCCTTTGCAACTGCCTGTATGGTAATGCACCCCGACAGCGCTATTGTGATGGTGGAGCGTCAGCGCGCACGGCGTATCTCGGTGATGCTTGTGGTGGCGGATTCCGCTGGCACGCCTCAAATACGCACCAGTACCGGATTTCCTGTCATCCGATGATTTTTTTCGTAAATTTGTACCCGAAAAAGCAAAGCAATGAATCCACGTGATATTTCGATAGAAGATTACGATTATCCGCTTCCTGACGAGCGGAT
This sequence comes from Paramuribaculum sp., assembly GCA_029052015.1. Lineage (GTDB taxonomy): Bacteria > Bacteroidota > Bacteroidia > Bacteroidales > Muribaculaceae > Paramuribaculum. Next base: position 2,178 of record JAIDJW010000149.1, read on the forward strand.
AGCTAAGCACCCTCTGCAGCAGCGCGACAGTTGCCGCTTGCTTGTGCGTCGTGCTGACGGCACGCTTGACTCGCGCATTTTCTCGGAGCTGCCCGCTCTGTTGCCCGACAATGTGATGCTGGTGGCAAACAACACTCGTGTGATTAATGCCAGGATGCGTTTCCGCAAACCAGGCGCGGGTGCAAAGATAGAGATTTTTTGTCTGGAGCCATGCTCTCCTTCCGACTATGAGCGCTCTTTTGCCTCGACGCAGGGGTGTTCATGGCAATGCCTTGTGGGCAACAGCAAGAGATGGAAGGAGGGGGAGCTAACCGCAGACCTTGATATCGACGGCAGCACCGTGTGCCTCACGGCCACCCGCCTGAGCAAGGACGGAGCCTCATCGGTGGTGAGATTCGACTGGAACAATCCGGAGGTGACTTTTTCGCGCATAATAGAAGCGGCGGGAGAGATACCTATACCGCCGTATCTCAACAGAGACACCGAGGCCGCCGACAGTGAAGACTATCAGACTGTATACTCGCATATAGAAGGGTCGGTCGCCGCTCCCACCGCCGGGCTGCATTTTACTCCGGAGCTATTTGAGGGTCTTAGAGCCAAGGGTGTTGACTGCCGCGAGCTTACGCTCCATGTGGGAGCAGGCACATTCGCACCCGTTAAGTCGGAGACTGTAGGCGACCATGAGATGCACAGCGAGTTTATAAGTGTGTCGCGCTCCCTTATAGAGGAGATAGCAAAAGGGGAGAGGACAGTGATAGCCGTCGGCACAACTTCGGTGCGCACGCTTGAAAGCTTGTATCACCTCGGCTGCATGGCTGCCGGGGGTAATCTGCCTGATGAGGTGGCGCAGTGGTATCCGTACATGGAGAATCACCCGGAGCTGACTGTGAGGCAGGCAATGGACAATCTGCTCGCATGTCTTGATAAAACAGGCTCCGACAATATAGTGGCATCCACTCGCATTATTATCGCCCCCGGCTACCGCTACCGGATTGTCGGCGGCATGGTCACCAATTTCCATCAGCCCAAATCCACGCTGCTTCTGCTTGTGTCGGCATTTACCGGCGGCGATTGGCGCAGGATGTATGACCGCGCGCTTGCTGACGGTTTCAGATTTCTGAGCTATGGCGACGCGCAGCTGCTGCTTTGATAGTATGTTTCAAGCAAACATTAGAGCGTGGAACCCGGACGCGGAATGTTCCACGAAGTTATGAACATTTTGCCCCGGTTATAAACATTTAACTCAATTTGAGAGTGCAATCGCTTGTGTATGACAGCAGAATGCCTTTACTTTGCACAAAAATACATTGACAAAAGCATGGGCAAAATCATAGCTATTGCAAATCAGAAGGGAGGAGTGGGCAAAACCACCACCACAATCAATCTCGGCGCCTCGCTTGCCGCCGAAGGTAAAAAGGTGCTGATAATAGATGCCGATCCGCAGGCAAACGCCACTTCGGGCTACGGCATAAAGCCGGAACAGATGTCATCGTCGATTTATGAGTGTCTGGTCGACGACTATCCCGTTGCCGGATCTCAGGTGCCGACCTGTGTAGAGGGGCTTGACCTCGTGGGGTCACGCATAGATCTCGCCGGAGCGGAGATAGAGCTTATCAACCGGCCAAACAGGGAGAGGGTGCTTGCAAACTGCCTGAGGGATATAAAGTCGCAGTATGACTACATACTTATCGACTGCTCTCCGTCGCTCGGACTCATCACAGTAAACGCCCTCACCGCAGCCGACTCGGTGATAATACCGGTTCAGGCGGAGTATTTCGCGCTTGAAGGCATTACCAAGCTCATCAACACAATCCGAATAATCAAGCCCAAACTCAATCCGGCGCTTGAGATAGAAGGTTTTCTGCTCACTATGTATGACGCGCGCCTCAGACTTGCCAACCAGATTTACGAAGAGCTCAAGGGGCATTTCGGTGACATGGTGTTCAACACAGTCATTCCGCGTAATATCCGCCTGAGCGAAGCTCCCTCGCACGGACTGCCCGCTCTGGTTTATGACCCCGAAAGCAGAGGGGCAACCAGTCATAATATGCTCGCAAAAGAAATCATATCCAAGCACAAACGTGCTTCCAAATCCTGATAATATCCCAATGACATGGCTGTAAAGAGAAACGCACTCGGCAGGGGGCTCGACTCCCTTATTTCCATGGACGATGTGCCCGCACGCGGTTCATCCGCCATCAATGATATCGCCATCAACCAGATATCGCCCAATCCCGATCAGCCCCGCACCACATTTGACAACGATGCTCTCGAGGAACTTGCCGCATCAATTCGCGAGCTTGGCATAATCCAGCCTCTGTCGCTTCGCAAAATCGGTCCGGACTCGTATCAGATAATAGCGGGCGAGCGCCGCTATCGCGCCGCAAAGATTGCCGGGCTGCACAGCGTTCCCGCATATATCCGCACCGCCAGCGAGAGCGAGCTGACCGAGATGGCGCTTATCGAAAATATACAGCGCGAGGACCTCAATGCCATCGAAATAGCACTTACCTTCAAGAAACTGATTGACCAGTATAACCTCACTCAGGAGCGGCTCAGTGAGCGCATCGGCAAGAAAAGGGCTACAATTGCAAATTTCCTTCGTTTGCTGAGATTGCCAGCGGAGGTGCAGCTCGGACTGCGGGACAGGCGTGTGGACATGGGACATGCCCGCGCATTGCTGTCGGTCGAGAATCCCACCTTGCAGTTACGCCTCTACAATCGCATTATCAAGGAGGGTCTGAGTGTCCGCAAAGTCGAGGAGCTTGCGAAGACTATGAAAGAGGATGAGACTCCCGCAAAGGAACAGAAGCCGGAAAATTCTCATGACTTCGACCTGCTGAAGCATCATCTGACAGCAAAGTTCAAAACCCCGGTAGCCTTTACCTGCGACCGTCATGGAAAGGGCAAAATCACCTTCAGTTTCAAAAATGAGGATGAACTTGAGAGATTAATTACTATCTTTGACGAAATAAAACAATCGGAAACTCAATCATAATAAAGTGTTTTGCATGGCTTGTCAGTGAAATAAGCTGAATGATAGTCAATTGTGTTATGAAACTGCACTTGCGGGCAGAATGTG
>JAIDJW010000015.1 GCA_029052015.1 Paramuribaculum sp.
GTTGTAAAGAAAGAGACACAGTATCATTACCTTAATGCTAAGATCATCTGCCAGAATCATCATCACGCTCACGATGCTTGCCGCTGCATTTGCAGTCCAGGCGCAGTTTAGGCGCGTAGTCACATATCAGACTGTGACAAGCGGCAACAGGGTAGTGGAGATGGAGGCTTTTACCTTTGATTCGGTTGATGATCAGCCACACTTTCCCGGCGGCGACGGCGCTATGGTGAAATTTATCAACCGCGAGCGCCGCTATCCTCACGATGCGTATCAGGCAGGAGTAGAGGGCAGGGTACTCTGCAGTTTCATAGTCCACCCTGACGGCAGCATATCAAACACGGAGGTGCTCAGGGGAGTACACGAGAGCCTGAACATTGAGGCGGTGCGCATCATAAACCGTATGCCCAGGTGGGTGGCAGGCAAAATAGGTGAGACAAAGGTGCCGGTCTATTGCATTCTTGCTATCCCTTTCAGAATCTGAAAATAGGACAATAGTGGCAGATTGGTCTTATTGAATTATTAATCCATTTTTTTTATTTGCGGTTTCTTTTGCGCCGGCGTAGTTTTTTAGCCGCAGGCGCGTCTTCACTGTTGCGCACAATCCTGTTGCCACCGGTCAGGTGAAAATGATAATTCCTTTCGGATGGTTGGACTTCTTCCGGTGCTTTTGCTGATTGAGATTCGGGGTGTTGGCCGTTCTGTGGCAGTTCCTGCTCTTCGGATATAGGTTCTGCAGGCTTTTCTTCTGCCGGCCCGTCAGGAGTGTAGGTCAGTGTCCCTTCTGATGCACTGTCTACCACCATCATGAACATTACGAGAAGGTTTTTGGAGAGATTTGTCGGACGTATTCCGCAGATAACGAATGCGAACGCTGCTTCGAGCACCTTGTTTCTTGTTGCCTTGGAGAGGAGGTTGAGTGCGGCGTAAACGCCCGGGGTGAGTGTGAAGTTCATAAATCAGCTTTTAAGTTGTTAGTTTGCGCAAAGTTACGATACTCCGGGCTTCGGTTTCTGCGAAAATGCACATTTGTGAAGAAAAGTGTGGGACCGGACTAATAGCGTCTGCATTATAGCATGGTATGCTTCTAAATAAAACAGCTCGGGCGCCGGAAATCTCCGGCGCCCGAGGGGTATAGGATAGAATTGAAATGTCAATTACATCTTCTGGATTTTGAACTTCACAGGCACGGTGTAGTAGCAGTTCACTGCGTGACCGTTCATACGTCCGGGCTGGAATTTCGGCAGGCTCTTTACCACACGTATAGCTTCTTTGTCAAGAGCGGGGTCAACGGGACGTAGGATTTTAACGTCACCGACTGTACCGTCTTTCTTTACCACGAATCTTACGTGTACGGTGCCCTGGATTTCATTGTCAAGTGCAATCTGAGGGTAATCAGTGTGATCACCGAGCCACTTGAGGAGTGCGCCGGATCCGCCGGGGAACTGTGCTTCCTGCTCTACGGCCTCAAACACATAGTTATCGTCCTGCTCGGGCTTCTTCTCTTCGACAACGACAACCTCTTTGTGCTCCTGAGCGTTGATGATGTCGTCGACACCACGGTCCTCATTGACAGCACCGATTGCGCGTTCGTCTTCCTTGAGTTCGTCCTGGCTCTTGATTTCCTCCTGCACCTGGTCGTCCTGCACAATCGCGATTTCAGTAGCCTTGGCAGTGTTAAGGAGTTCTTCCTTTATAACCTCGGGCTTCTGCTCTTCGATGCGCTGGGGCTCTTCTTCAGGGGTCTCTTCAACTTCTTCTGTAGCCATGTCAACCATAGCGAGCTGCTGCTCGGCGAGGTCTTCAGGCTTAGCTTCCGCAGCCTTGATAACGGTGTTTACAAGGAATGCGAGAGCGAAGAGGATTGCAATCACGATTACTATGACAATCATAGCTTTGTTGTGGCGTGAGTTGGAGGCCTTGCGGAGCTGGTAAGCGCCGAAGTCTTTGTTTTTGCCTTCAAATATGATGTCGCGCCATTCTTTTGATGAAAGATCTACGTCTTTTGCCATTTTTCTTAGCTTTTAA
>JAIDJW010000150.1:0-2190 GCA_029052015.1 Paramuribaculum sp.
GAAGGAGGGCAAGGATATTATCCTCAATCTTGTCGCTGACGAACTTGGAGTGGAAAAAGAGAGAATTCTCGACTACGACCTGAGCCTTTTCGACACTACTCCCGCCTGCAGAGTCGGACTAAACGGCGAGTTCATAACGAGCGGCCGCCTCGATGACCTCAGCATGGTCCACGCAGCCATGACCGCCCTTCTCAGCAGCGACAATATGTCAATGACCCGCGTTATGGCGATATTCGACAATGAAGAGACCGGAAGCGGCACTAAGCAGGGAGCGGCATCACCGGTTCTCGACCATCTGCTCAGACGCATAAACGCCTCGCTCGGAGGCAATGAGGAGACATATTTCAGAGCTATATCAAAATCATTCATGGTGTCGGCCGACAATGCCCACGCGCTCCATCCCAACTATCCCGAGAAGCAGGACCCGACCAATCACCCCATTCCGGGCAACGGTCCGGCTATTAAAATCAACGCCAACTGCAAATACATGACCGATGCCGACAGTGCGGCGGTTTTCCGCAGCGTGTGCGAGAGAGCCGGAGTGCCCTACCAGTATTTCGTCAACCACAGCGATGTTGCCGGCGGCTCTACACTCGGCAATATCCTCACATCACAGATCGACCTTCGCGGCGTGGATATGGGCGCGGCTATATGGGCCATGCACTCATGCCGCGAAACAGCTTCGGTGGCAGACCATGATTTCATAATCCGCGCTTTCACCGAATTCTATAATTGCTGAATAATTCTCTTCAGGAGCGGGAAACCTTAAATCCCGAATCGCTGAGAGTCATCTCTACAAAGCGTGCCTTGCCGTTGGGAGGGCACGCTTTTAGCTCTGTGCGTATCCGCGCGGCAGCCTCGGGGTCTTTCGCCACCATGTACAGATAGCCCCCTCCTCCGGCACCCGGAAGTTTGTAACCGATTGTATAATCCTTGATACGCCTGATGATTTCAGCCACAGACGCGGGTTCTGTGCCGCTGTCTAGCTTCTTGTTCTGGCTCCAGGTGCACGCAATCATCTTGCCGTAGAGCTCGAAATTATTGCGCTGGATAGCCTCGGCCGTTTCAAGCGCATGGGCTTTCATTTCGTCAAGTAGCCTCAGATGACTTCCGGAATTCAGGAACATTCCGCGAACGATTTCAGCAAGAATCCCTTTTGCCACCCTCGTCATACCTGTATAATAAAGCAGGTGACACTGCGCCTTTTCGGGCGAGGTGAATATCTGCTGCGGAAGCCAGTTTACAAGCGGGCGCTGCGACAGTCCCTCTTCGGTGCTGAGGAGCTTTACTCCGCCGAGAATTCCTCCGTACTGGTCCTGCCAGCCGCCGCCAGTGGTAAGCAGTTGCTCAAGAGCGAGCGTGCGGTGGCAAATCTCATTCTCGTCCCAGGCAAGTCCGCAGAAATCTGACAGAGCGCCGAGCACTGTTGCCGCAAGTATGGAACTTGTTCCGAGACCCGACCCTGCAGGGATTGCACTCAGAAGAGTTATCTCCATGCCGCTGCCGAATGCCTCAAGCTGCTCGCGCAGGCTGCTGTATGCATGCCTGTCGAAACCGGCGAGCACAAGCGCGGCTTTGGGAATGGAGAATGGAGAGCCGACCTTATTGAAAGCATACAGTGTGTCGAAATCTTCTACAACCTCCATCGCGCCGAGGTCTATCGAGCGCAAGATTATCTTCTTGTCCGCACACGGCTTGACATAAACCTGCAGAGGCGGCTGACCGTTTAGCTCAATCGCCATATTGACAACATTACCGCCGGCAAACAGTGAATATGGCGGTGTGTCGCTCCAGCCTCCCGCAAGGTCAATCCTCACCGGACTGCGCGCCCACACTATCTGGTCGTCATACACATTGAGCACCGGCACCGGACGCTTGCCGCTTATCTCGCCGAGAATTCCGTCGCGCAGCAGCCCGAAAGCCTTTGCTTCCTCCGCGCTGCCGTCGCCACCGCTGAGTGACTCTATGCGCGAGCGCAGCATATAATTGCGGATGCGGGTCATCTGCACTGCTGATTCCGGCAAAACATCCGGCTTTTCAAGTTTGAGCGACACATAATTCTGCGCAACATCCTGAAGGTCGAGCTGATAAAACACACTACGCTCGTAGTTTTCCGCAAGTCTCTGCCAGCTGTTGCGGTTGAGCTGCTGACGCTGCGCGTATAGTCGCGGCAGATTGGCGAGCTGAGCT
>JAIDJW010000150.1:2200-5097 GCA_029052015.1 Paramuribaculum sp.
GAGCTATGCCGTCGGCCGATACCTTGCGTGCTTTTGCATACAAAGCGGCGCCCGCGGCATTGTCAGGCTCGTAAATCATCCATTTGAGCATAATTTCTATATCATCTATGTTGCTCAAAACCGGGAAAATCGGAGCCGACTGTATGTCTTTCTGCGTGGAGTCTATATCTATGCCGCGCTCTTTTGCCCATGATATATATGAGCGCCCCATCCACTGCGTGGACTCGTCGGCGAGTGCGCCACGCATGGCATCTTCATAGCCGTAAGGACGCAAAGCCCACTCATTGTCTCCAACAGGCACCATATCGATGCACACTCCGTCATGCAGACTGAGCGACCATCCGTTTTCAGGCACACCGGTAATGACATGGTTGCTGCCAAGACTCCAGGTTGCGGGCACAACGCTGTTTTCCACCCACACATTATTGTTTTTGCCACTCAGACGGTAGCCGATTTTCACGTTTTGCACAAAAAGCGACGGATTAGGCTTTATTTTGCGGTGAAGAATCTTGCGCTGGTCAACCACGAGATTCTGCAGGGCGAGAGTGGAAGATAGAAGCTCGCGGGTGGTGCCGAAATGGTAGAATTCACCTCCAGGCAGCGGCAACACGGCCACCGTGAGGCTGTTGAGCTCGTCATCCTTAATTGTCGGTGAAGCGCCGAGCGCGCAGCCATATTCGCTGTAAAGGTCATAATACTTCATGGCATCACCATTCTTTGAACGCTTGCGCAGCAGCCTCTCAGCCTTTTCGCTGAGAAGCCAGATGCCTATGTCCATAAGAAACAGATGCTTATCCGACAGCTGCTCAAGCTGGCTCATAGTCGGCTTCTGGAGCATAAACTCAAGAGTGTCAGGAGTCTCGCGCTTGCTCACGAACACTCCGTGGTGTGTTGCGAGAGCGGCGTCAACCCATAGACCGTAGCACACCACATCCGCCTGCGGAATAGGCTGCAGAGGCTTCCCGGCTCGCAGATACACATCACCGCTTGCAATCAGCGTCGTCAGGCTCTCGGGAGCCGCCGCCATAATCTTCTCGAACAGCGGCAACTGCAGCGACAGCAGATTCTGGCTCAGACGCTGCCCGCGCTTCCAGCGAAACACCGGCACCGGAGTGAAAATCTTGCCCTCCGGAGCGTATGCCGGCAGGCGTCGGCTCTGACCGCCGGCATGAATGATAATCTTGCTCCGGTTACTGTCTGCCGGACACACCTTTTCCCATTCTTCAAGAATCCAGGTAGTACCCCCACCCGAGCCGAGTTTGCTGCCGGGAGGATCACAGGAGCAGAAATAATTGCTCGGATCAAGATGTTCTAGAGCATGGATACTGCTCACGCTATCTGGAGGGAGAGAAAGGAGTTTGACGGTGTCAGACATCATTTTCGGTTTTATGAGTTTGATGCAAAAATAGCCACATTTTTTGATTATTCCCAGAATCAAGCAAATAAAACAGAGTGATCTGATTTCTCGCGGCCACCTACCGGGCCTTAACAATTAGCAATGAGGAATGTGCGATTAGTACCGATTGGAGTAGTCCAGATAATAGCGCGCAGCGTAAAACAAGCCGGAGGCTTGACATTCTGTAAACTGCTTGGGCTTGTCCCCGTGGTCAACCCGCCCCCCTGCACTTCTAAACTTTCTTCGCTAAAGTGCATTTTCGCAGAACGGGTGTATTTATGCAGCGTAACTTTGCAGAAAATTAGTAACTTATCATTTACGACTATGACATCTTTCACACTCACAGCAGGAGCTTTTGAGGCTCTCGATTATCTCGCACCACGCACACGCATCAAGGTAATAGATGCAGTAGTAATGAAAATTTTCGGCGGCAAAGACCCTGAGAAGCTGCCCAAAAAGGCTATGATGGCTTACCTGCTCCTCCTCGAAATTGCGTCAGCACAAGCCGCCGCACAAGCCGCCGCACAGACCACACCTCAAGAGACGCCAGACTCACAAGAACCGTCAACCACACAAGACACATCAGACGCATCTGACGCACAACCCGCTCAGCCAACCCAATCCCAGCCCGCACAGCCCCGGCAGCCAGCCAAACCGGTTGTACATTCCGGAAGACCTATGGACGCGCTGCGCCACATCCGCTCCCGTAAAGCCCGAAGAAGGCGCTAACACGGCTATTGCCTATACTGGCGAAATTAGTTATATTTGCAGAAGATAACGCGCGTATTTTTGCGCTACTCCAGTCTATCACATAATTACATGTTAACATGTCACGCAACTGCAAGTATTTACTCACCCTCCTCATGCTCACAGTCTTTTTCGGAACATCTCACTCAAACGCCGGGAGCAATATCCGGTTGATGTCATATAATATCCGCAACGCTACAGGTATAGACGAAAAACGCGACATAAAACGCACTGCACACATCATTGACAGCGTGAATCCTGACGTTGTGGCCGTGCAGGAAATTGACAGTGTTACCGGCAGAAGCCGCGGCGCAAACATCCTTGCTGAGATTGCGGGACACACCGCAATGCACCATATCTTTGCTCCTGCAATAAATTATGACGGTGGCAAATACGGTATCGGTATCCTTTCTAAGGAAAAACCGCTGAGCCATCAGATTTTCGCACTGCCCGGCAGGGAGGAAAGCCGCGCGCTGCTCCTTGTGGAGTTTGAAAAATACATTTTCGCCTGCACTCATCTGTCACTGACCGAGGAGGACCGCATGGCATCACTCAAAATCATAAACGGCATCGCAGCAAGCTGCAACAAACCGTTTTTCATTGCCGGAGACATGAATGCTCACCCGGACGAACCGTTTATCAAGGCTTTTGTAAAGGATTTTACTATTTTGTCCGACACCAAAGCGTTCTCCTTTCCGGCAGACAACCGGTGGAACTGCTCGACTATATCGCAGTTGACAGCCGCTTTGCCGAC
>JAIDJW010000151.1 GCA_029052015.1 Paramuribaculum sp.
AGAGGGGTATAAGCGACAGCATAGAATACTCCCTGCAAGGTGGGATGCCAGAAAGAGAAATCGAGCTGCTGCACGGCTACAAGCTGAAGATTCCACCTTTCGTGCGGAGTCCAGTCAAAACTGAGGAAGCCGGCGTGGAGATGCTGCTTTACATTGTCGGTCTCAGGCTTAAGAAAAGAGAACTGAAGGGCTGCAAGCCTGTTTTCAATAGCAAAATTACGAATTTTACAGTGAATTAAGGGTATGAAGCGGTTTTATCGGCTGGTGCAAAAAAAGAAATTGATTGTCATCCCGACAATCAATCTTCGTTAACCTTAAATCTAATACCATGAAAAACACGTTGCAAATTTATAGCCGTGTTCAGGGTTATGCAAGAATTTAGGGAGGAAATTGATGTGCGTTTAACGTTATTTTACTCAAATCCTGCTGTTTGATGTGTGATTTGCTTGCAAATTGCGTGTTTTATCGTGTTTTTATGGCAATTTGCTAAATTGAGGCTGTTGAGCGGGGCATTTTTATAGATGTGCGCTATTAACATCTGTTAACAATGTTGTATGTATCTGTGTGCCAGTGTAATGTGGCGTTATTCCGGACTTTTGGTGCACGCCTGTTTGTGCTGCATGAGTCGGCTGCAGGCATACAATACTGTTATGACAAGGAGGGTCAGCGCCTCGGAAACGGGTATTGCAAGCCACAGACCCGCAACGCCAAGCAGGCGCGGAAGAATTATGAATCCCGGCACTACGAATATGACTCCACGGAGAAGCATATATAAAATAGACCTGACAGCCTGTTCGCGGCTCTGGTAGTAGCCGATGAAAGTGATGTTGAGCGCAAAAAACACCGCGCAGATTCCGAGCAGTGGCAACCCTTTTGCGGCGAGCGGGTATGCGGAGTCTGCCGAGTCGATAAAAATGCCGGAGAGCCCCGGAGCGCCGAGCCACATTACCAGTGAGATTATGACTCCGCATATAAAGGCGGTAGCGGCCGCAATTCTGAGCGCTCCGCTGACCCGTGACATTTTGCCGGCACCGTAGTTGAAGCTGATAATCGGTTGCGCAGCTACCGCCACTGCATTGCTGACAGAGAAAATCATCGGGAAGAGGTAGCAGCCGGTGCTGTATGCCGCAACACCTGTTTCGCCGAGATAGGCGAGAAACATATAGTTGCCAGCAACCATGACTATGCCTATTGAAAGCTCGGCAATGAATGTTGCGAGTCCGATTTTCGCCATATATGCGGTGTTTCGCAATGAGAGTCTGAGCGACTTGACCGAGAGTTTCAGCCTGTAGAATTTCAGCTTGTCGGAGAAAAATAGAAAGTAGCAAAGCACCATCAGTCCGGCAACAATGCATGAAATCGATGTGGCGACAGATGCGCCCTTGATGCCCATGCCGAGCGGAAACACCATGAGCCAGTCAAGAAAAATGTTGGTGACCGCTCCGACAATCTGCACGGTCATGGCATATCGTGGCGACCCGTCAAGGCGTATGAGCATCATGCCGGCACACTGGAGGTAGAAGAACACGAGCCCGGGCAGGAGCCAGAGCAGATAGTCGGTGGCGAGTTCTTCGAGGGCCGGGCTGCAGCCGAGTGCGTATAGCACAGGTTTTGTATATAGCAGCGAGATGAGGATTACAGCTCCGAAAATCATAGCTCCGGCTATGTATGCCTGGGTCATGATTATGCGGGCTGCCTTGACATTGTTTTCTGCAAGGCGGATACCGCCGATGACCGACGCTCCGATGCCGAACATGAGCCCGATGCCGGTGCATATCAGAAACAGGGGCGCTACTATATTAATTGCCGCAAGTGCATTGCTGCCCACTCCGTGGCCCACAAACATTCCGTCGCAGATATTGAGCACGGAGTTGAACACCATGCCCACGAGAGTCGGAAAAAACATTGCTTTAAAAAGCCGGTTAAGGTTGCCGTTGCCAAAATCGAGCTTGTCTCTCTGCATAAAAATGTGCTTGTTTTTTTGTTTTTTTGCGAGTGCAAAAGTAGTCATAATATGTCAG
>JAIDJW010000152.1 GCA_029052015.1 Paramuribaculum sp.
GTTTTAAGAAGGTCAAGATATTGTTTCATTTTTGCGGTTTATTTCTTTTTTGTATGACGAAGGTGTGCCGTTGCTCTCAAGTGTGGCTTCGGGCACTCTGCCTATGCCTTTTATCTGCTGCATCATCGGTATTGAGAGCTGCTTGCGGCGCGAGGTGTAATGTATAGCGTCGTTAGGGCACACATTTATGCAATCGAAGCAGTTGACGCACCTGCTGCCGTCAACTACATGGTCTGTCATATCTATGCAGCAGCTCTTGCACACGTATTCGCATTTGCGGCACTGGATGCACTTGTCTGTGTCGATTTCTATCTGGAATATCGAGAAACGGCTGATGAGTCCGAGTGTAGTGCCTACCGGACACACGGTGTTGCAGAGCAGACGCCCCTTGCGTGCGGCTATCGCAGCGATTGCCACAAAAGTGAGGATGGCTACGCTTGTGCCTGACCATCCTGTCATAGCTTTGACGGTAACGCTATTCCACCAGCTCATCTCTCTTGGCAGCAGGGCCGGAGATCCGGTAGCAGAGGCATACAAAGGAGAGAGCAGGTCGCGGCACATTCTTTCGTATGCAGTGTAGGGGTCAAGTATTGACGGAATCACGAAAAAGCCGCCGATGAGACACACGAGCACTACCGCGAGTATGGCAAATCTCACTTGACCGGATGGGTTGGCATAATGATAGTTGTGCGGACGGATTTTTCTGCTTATGTGAGCTACGATGTCCTGCAGAGTTCCTACAGGGCATACGCTCGAGCAGTAGATTCTTCCGAAAAGAAGGGTTACGATAAGCCAGCCGATGAAAATCGCCAGCGCAAAAGTCATTACCGCCGGCAAAAACTGAATGCGCTCCATCCATGCCGCTACACCGGGAATGGCAAGCGGAGCCGCGGTGAGAGCCGCGGTCGTGACGAAGAAAAATATCAGCGACGCCGCAATGCGGCATATTTTCAGCAACCTGTTTATCATTTAATTACAAAATGCGGGCGCTGTAATCCACACCCGCATTTGCAAAGATACTATTTTTTCGTTGAACTATCGCGGCGATTTCTCAAGAGATATGCATCTGAAGCCGTAGATTGCAATAATGATGAAGCATATCAGCGGAAGCGCAAATGAAGCGTTGACCGCCGGCATTCCGGCTATGGTGCCGCAGTCGATTATCGAGCCCTGAATCGGGGGCATCAATGCGCCTCCCACTATCGCCATCACAAGAAATGCCGCTCCGAGGCTGGTGTCCTCGGCATTGACTCTCTCAAGGGCTATGCCGTAGATGCTCGGAAACATGATTGACATGAAGGCGCTTATGGCCACAAGGGATATAAGCCCGGCATATCCTACTATAAATATGGCTCCGCAGGTGCAGACTCCGGCGCAAATGGCAAAAACAGCGAGGAGTCGCGCCGGTTTCATGTATTTCATGAGCATTGTGCCGGTGAAGCGGAAGCAGAGAAAGAGCACCATTGCCACTATATTGTAATTCTGTGCGGTGGCTTTGTTGATGCCCAGATTGTCGGCGTACTGGATGATGAATGTCCACACCATAATCTGTGCCGCTACGTAGAACACCTGGGCAATGACGCCCTCGCGGTATTCCTTATTGGCTATAAGGCGTTTTAATGTGGTGGAAGCCGGCGCTTTGGCTCCGTTTATGCGGGTAACGGGCATTTTCACAACCGCTATCACCACGAGTATTAGAAGCACAACAAGTCCTATGGCTACATACGGGTCGCGTATCACAGCCAGGTCATGCACTCTTATGGCGGCTTTTTCGGCGGCGTCAAGTGTCGGGAATATTATGTCGCCGGCAGCATCGCGCTTGTCTGAAATCAGATTGGGCAGAACGATAAACGATGCCACTGCCATGCCGCACAGCGAGCCGAGGGGATTGAATGCCTGGGCAAGGTTGAGGCGGCGTGTCGCCGAGGATTTGTCGCCGAGGGAGAGGATAAAGGGGTTAGCTGTAGTTTCGAGAAATGCGAGTCCGAAGGTGAGTATGTAGAGCGAGGCGCAGAAAAAACCGAATTCCTCGTAATTCGCGGCGGGAATAAACAGAAACGCTCCGACAGCATACAGACCGAGTCCGAGCAAAATGCCGTTCTTATAGCTGTATTTTCTGATGAAGAGTGCCGCAGGCACTGCCATGGTGGCATAGCCTCCGTAGAAGGCGAACTGTATCAGCGATGCTTTGGCTGCGCTGAGTTCCATCACAGTCTGAAATGCAGCCACCATAGGGTTTGTGATGTCGTTGGCGAATCCCCAGAGTGCAAACAGTGTCGTTATAAGTATAAACGGCACGATATATTTTTTTGCTACGAGCGGTGCTCTTTTTTTATGTGTGGCATCCATTTCTGTGGTATCAATAATAAGGTGTATTAAAGTTCTGTTTCGTCAGGATTCTGCCCATCGGCTTTAGCCTGCATAAGTATATTGCCTATGGCGGTTGCCTCGGCGGGTCCGGTGGCAACCTGCAGCCCGGTAGCTTCATGAGTGAGGCGCGTAAGCAGGGAGTTGCGTCCGCCGCCGCCCATAATCACGAGCCTTTCAATCGGTGCGGGCAGCAATGAATCGAGTGATTCGATGCCCTTTTTGTATCGCTGTGCGAGCGAACGGCACACAGTCATTACATAGTCGCCTCGGCTTTGAGGCTTCGGCATATTGTGCTTCATGCAGTATTCGTCGATAGCCTTGTGCATATCGAATGCGCTTGCAAAAGCCGAGTCGTCTACATCAATCACCGTTGTGCAACCGCTGCGCTCAGCTTCGGCGATCAGAGAAGGGTAGTCGGCGCATTTGCCTTCCTTTTCCCACTGCGCAACCAGGCGCTGGAGCATCCACAAGCCGGTGATGTTTTGCAAAAAACGTATTTTTGAGCCGACCGCACCTTCGTTAGTGAATCCTGCGGCGCGTGCTGCCGGAGTCAGTATCGGTTTGTCAACAACCGCACCGAGCAGCGACCAGGTGCCAGAGCTGAGGAAGGCGGTGTTTTTATCTGTAAACCGCTCTACTGCAAATACGGCGCTGGCAGTGTCATGACTTCCTACAGCAATGACATCAATGGGATAGTCGGCTCCTATTTCTTCTGCGATTTCGGCTTTAATTGTGCCGATAGCAGTGCCGGGCGCTACAATACTGCCGAATATACGCCGCGGCAGGCCACATTCGTCAATAAGTGCGGTGTCCCACGTGCCTGTTTTTGCGTCAATCAGTTCGGATGTTGTGGCGATAGTGTATTCATTGACAGCTTTGCCGGTGAGAAAAAAGCTGAAAAGGTCAGGCATGAACAGCAGATGCTCCGCGGCGTCAAGCATCCACGGGGCTTTGTCGCGGATACTGAGCAGGCGAAAGAGGGTGTTGATGCCCATGACCTGAGTGCCGTTGACAGCATAGTGAGCTTCGGCATCGTGATTTTCAAAGAATTTCTCTACATATCCGGCGGTGCCTTCATCTCTGTAGCAGATAGGGTTGCCAAGCAGATGTCCGGCTTTGTCAATAAGTCCGAAATCCACTCCCCAGGTGTCAATGCCCACACTCTTAATACGATAGCCTAGCTGAACCGCCTTGCGTAGCCCGGTTTTCATCTCTGCGAACAGCGACAGAAAATCCCAGTAGAGTGTGTTGCCGATTTTGACAGGGCGGTTGGGAAATCTGTGAATCTCTTCAAGGCGCAGCCTGCCCCCGGCGAGGGAGCCGGCGATAACTCGCCCGCTCCCTCCGCCGAAATCGGCTGCTATATATACGGTCTTCATTTCTTGCCGTTGATATACACGTCAAGGTCAGAAATCTCGGCAGGTGTCAGCGGGTCGGTGTTGTGTCCGTTCAGCACCGCGATACGGCATGCCATTTCAAAGAACATGGCGCGCTCGAATGCCTGGTTGAAATCCGCTCCGCACACCACCTGACCGTGTTTGTGGAGAATCACGGAGTTGCAGGTAGTCATTTCCTTGACAACGTGCGCCGCCAGTTCCGGCGAACCGGGGCGGAAGTATGGAATGACTGGAATGGGGTTGCCTACATGGATGGGCACCTCTGCCGTGAAGTTGAGATTTTCAGGTGGGTTCTTCATGCACGCCACTGCGGTTGCGTAAGGTGACTGGAAATGAAGCACCACGCCCACTTCGGGGCGCTCGCGCATCACTCCGAGATGAAAGACGCTCTCCATCGAGGGCTTCACGCCATTAAGTACCGCGCCGTCGGCAAGGCGGCACACGGCGACTCTTTCGGGAGTGAGTTCGGGCACCCACGAGCCTGTGCCTGAGATAAGCACCTCCTCGCCGATGCGCCACGACAGGTTGCCGCTGCTGCATATTGTCAGACCGGCCTGACCGACCTTGCGGGCATAGCCCACAAAGGTATCTATCTGTTCTTTTGTTGCCATGATTGTGCAGTTTTTACTTGTAGATGGGACCATAGTTCATGCAGGCGCGGTAGTCGGCACCCTCCTTGTCCATGCCGAAGGCATTCCAGGCGGCGGGACGGAAAATCTTGTCGTCGGCCACATTGTGCATGCACACCGGTATGCGGAGTATCGAAGCGAGTGTGATGAGGTCTGCGCCTATATGTCCGTATGAAATGGCTCCGTGATTGGCACCCCAGTTGTTCATTACCGAGTACACATCCTTGAAAGCGTCGCGCTTTTCGTCAAGACGCGGCACAAACCAGGTTGTGGGCCATGTCGGGTCGGTGCGCATATCGAGTGCCTTGTTAATCTCCGGGTCTATCTCCACTGTCCATCCTTCGGCTAACTGAAGCACAGGGCCGAGGCCTTTGATGAGGTTGAGGCGCATCATGGTCACAGGCATGCCGCCTTTTGAGAGGAAGTTGCTGGAGAAGCCTCCTCCGCGGAAATAATCGCGATCTGCCGGATACCAGGTTGTAGCTTTGAGGCAAGCATCTACGTCGGTCTCGGTCATGTTCCAGTGCTCTTTCATCACCGGATTGCCCTCGGCGTCGAGTGACTGACCTGAGCCGTCAAGTGTGGTGGCGCCGGAGTTGATAAGGTGGATTATGCCGTTTTTGGCGAGTCCGGTGAGTTCCTTGCCGGTAACTCTCTTGACCGCCTCCGGGCTCCAGTATGTGCGCACGTCGGAGAATATCTGGGCGCGGTTGGTGAGCAGGTGGCCGAAGAGCATCGCAACACCGTTGCAGGCATCATTTTCGGTAGCGAGCACAAATGCCTCGCGGATTCCGTTCCAGTCAAAGGATGTGTTGAGCAAAGCCTCGCTGAAATCGCCGTTGGGATAGAAGTCGGTCCACTGGCGCTGACCCTGAAATCCTGCGGCGATGGCATTATGGCCCATGGCTTCCTCCTTGAAGCCGAGCGCTTCGAGTTTGGGATTGCCTTTCATGAGGTCGCGCATTATTATTGTCATCTTGACGATGAAATCCCAGTCGGCATCCTTTTGCTCGCGTGTTTTTTTCTTTTCGGGACGGTTTTTGAAGTCATCGCCTTCGTTTGTCTTGCAATGCTTTTCAGTCCATGCGAGAGCCTTGGCATATTCCTCCTTGTCATATATGCCCTCGGTCATTCGGCGGATGATTTCGGTGAGGTCTACAGACTCGTTGCGCATGCCGAGATATTCTTGGAAGAAATCCGGGTCGACAATAGAGCCGGCGATACCCATCGACACACTGCCCATGGAGAGATATGATTTGCCTCTCATGTTGGCTACAGCCATGGCAGCGCGGGCAAAGCGGAGAATCTTCTCTGCAACGTCGGCAGGAATGGTATTGTCATCAAGGTCCTGCACATCATGTCCGTAGATGCCGAATGCGGGGAGTCCTTTCTGGGCATGGGCGGCGAGCACAGCGGCGAGATACACCGCTCCGGGGCGCTCTGTGCCGTTGAATCCCCACACGGCTTTGGGCCAGTAGGGGTTCATGTCCATTGTCTCGGCGCCGTAGCACCAGCATGAGGTTACGGTAATGGTTGCGCCCACGCCTTCACGCTCGAATTTCTCGGCGCAGGCAGCAGTTTCGGCAACTCTGCCGATAGTGCCGTCGGCAATGACACACTCTACCGGCGAGCCGTCGCCGTTGCGCAGATTTGATGAAATCAGCTCGGCAACAGCTTTTGCCAGGCTCATGGTTTTTTCTTCAAGGCTTTCACGCACACCGCCCTGACGGCCGTCAATAGTGGGGCGGATGCCGATTTTAGGATATTTGCTCATGGATGTTTGATTATTGTCTGTTTATTGTTTTAGATTTGTCTGAGGTCATTTTGAACACGAGGGTGCCTCCACGGGTGATGTCGTCGTGTGTGATATAGGGGAGAGTATATGGTTTGCCGTCAAGGCTCACGCTCTCAACATATTTTGCTTCTTCTGACAGTCCCTCGGCCTTAATGGTGAATGTCTTGCCGCCTGCGAGGTGCAACTTGAATTCCGGCATCTGCGGCGCTCCGAGCACATATTTCGCGCTTACCGGGTCTACGGGATAGAAACCCATTGCCGAGAACATATACCATGCGCTCATCTGTCCGCAGTCGTCATTGCCGCTGAGTCCGTCAGGCTCGGGACGATAGAAGCGGTCAAACACCTCGCGGATAAGCTCCTGTGTGCGCCAGGGCTGTCCGGCGAGAGCATAGAGATATGTCACATGGTGGCTCGGCTCATTGCCGTGGGCGTACTGCCCGATGAGTCCGGTGACATCTGCCTGGGTTGTGACAAGCTCTATTGTGAAAACAGAGTCAAGTTTGGCGAGGAAAGGCTCGTTTCCGCCAAAAAGTTCGATAAGTCCGGGCACATCGTGCTGCACATGCCAGGTGTACTGCCAGGCGTTGCCTTCGGTGTAGTCGCCGCCGCTGCTCTCGGCATGGCTCACGCCTGAGGGGTCGAATGGCGTTTTCCAGTTGCCGTCGGCTAGGCGCGGACGCATGAATTTGGTCTCGCTGTCAAAAAGATTCTTGTAGTAGTCGGCGCGCTCGCGGAATATCTTTTCATCCTCGGTGCGTCCCAGCAGAGAGGCCATGTCTGCAGCGGCGTAGTCGTCATATACGCTTTCAAGAGTCGATGACACCGATTCAGCCTTGGTGAGGTCGGTGGGGAAATAACCGTACTTAGTATAGTTTTCCCAGTCGCTCTTCTGCGGGTGCGACACTGTTTGCGTGCGTTTTATAGCCTCAAATGCCTTGTCTGCGTCAAATCCGCGGAATCCCTTGCGGTAAGCCTCGGCGATTACCGACACTCCGTGATTGCCTATCATGGTGTATGTTTCTCCGCCCCAGAGTCCCCAGATGGGCAGGAAGCCCTGGACTTCGCTCTGAGCCACAAGTGAGTTGACAAATCCGTCAACTTTTTCGGGAGTGGCGATTGTGTAGAACGGATGAGCGGCGCGGTAGGTGTCCCAGAGTGAGAATGTGGAATAAAATTCTCCGCCCGGAGCAGCTACAACAGAGTCGGCTGCGGTGCGATACATTCCGTCGACATCAGATATTATGTTGGGCTGGATAATCGCGTGGTAGTATGCGGTGTAGAAATTGGTTTTCTCTTCATCCGTGCCGGTGACTTCGATGCGAGAGAGATATGAATTCCACTCGGCGCGTGCGTCAGTGCGCACCTTTTCAAAATCCCAGTGGTCAATTTCGGCTTTCATGTTGGCTTTGGCACCGTCAATGCCGGTGGTGCTCATCGCAACCTTCATGAGCAGAGTGTCGCCAGGCTGCATATTGAATCCGGCAATCAGACGTTTGCCCTTTTCTGTGGGACCCATCGGCAGCGACAGGGTGTCGGCAACCGGACGGTTGAATTTCATCACGAAGTAGTAGCGCTGGTTGACCCACACGGCATTGCGCACGGAGCCTGTAAGAGTATTCGCGTCCTCCCACTGCACCTCGCATTCTCTCACCTGACCGTGGTACTGGCCTTCACTCCATGCCGGTCCGTGCTGCAGGTCAATGAGCACGCTCGCGCTGTCGGCAGTGTTATATACATAGCGGTGCATGGCGGCGCGGGTGGTGGCGGTTAGCTCGGCTCTCACTCCCGGCTCATCGAGAGTGACTGCATAGTATCCTGGCGATGCCTGTTCGCTGCTCTTTGCAAACGGGCTGCGGTATGCGTCCCACTCACGCACGCGCTTGCCGGTAGCTGGCATCACAAGAATATCTCCGAGGTCCATGCATCCGGTACCGTTGAGGTGAGTCTGCGAGAATCCCCAGATGATAGAGTCATTATACACATATTCCGAGCAATACCTCCAGCCTACAGCTCCTGTGACAGGGCTTGTCTGAATCATTCCGAACGGTCGGCATGCTCCAGGAAAGGTGTGACCGTTATCGGCCGCGCCAATAAAGGGATTGACGTATGCCGCATAGTCGGTGGAATCGGTGGTGTTGACATTTGTGCTGCAAGCAGCGAGGGCCAATAGTGCTGCACACGCGGCTGTTGTACGCGAAAATATTGTCATGGTATAGTATGGTAAAACGGTTTTAAATGTTTTGTGCCCCGAAATTAACTTTTTTCTTCGACCCATACAAATATAAAATATCCTTTCACCACCGTCCCCCAAGATATAAATAATGCCGGTGAGTCCATCAGAATCATCGACATTATCAGAAAGTAACCTAATTACGCCAAGAATAGCTTACAGGTATACAGTATATGGTTCATAACGGTAAACCTCTTCATCGCTGACATCTTGAATTATAAATACTTCGGGCGTGCAGTCTATGATGCCTAACCCGTATGAGGAATCTTCATCATCTGATTCGCTGAAGTCACCCTTAACATTCATTCTTATATCGGTGTCGAATTTAGTGAACCATTCATCAGCGAAATTGACATTCTCAATCTTTAACCCATCACTATATTCTTGATCAAAATAATATGAGTCGTCTCCTATATATGATATATCCCATTTGCCGGAGCGGGAGACTGTAGCCATTAGCTTACCTTCGTAATAGAACTCTCGTTTCTCTTTGAACGTACCGTCTTTATAAAGCCACATGATTTCCTTACATTGCAGCTTCACATCATCTGTTAGCCAATAGCTATAATTCGTTGCCCAGCAGCGTTCTTTGCCTTTATGAACCGGGCTATTGAGCAAATCTTTCTTCATCTTATCAATCTCTCGACTGCCGGAACACCCTGCTGTACCCAGTGAAAGAGAAAGTAGTGCGAGCAGCAGGTAAGCAACGTTTTTGAGGTTTCTCATATCATTTTGTGTTTAGTTCATCCATTTGAGTCAGATAATCCTTGCAAGGATCTGAACCGAAGCGGTTCGGACCGTCCTCACCCTTTTTGAACACATATTCCGATCCAAACAGAGAGTTGCGGGTTAAGCCCGAATTTCCAAGATCATGGTTGCGGCGTATTGCAGCGCAAAACATCACATACAGCAGCACAACCACATACGCCAGAAGGTAGTATAAAAAATTCTCGTCCTTGGTGAAGCGGTAGACGTTGTAATGATTCAGAATAAATAAGATAATGAAAGGAATACATATAATCAAACAAAGTAGATTATACTCAAGCCGCGAAGCTCTCCCTTTTGGTGTGAGGATATTACACCACCATTTACTGTTATCTCGGTAATACATATTGTATTGGTTTTGAAATTGATACAAAATTATAATTTACTCCAAATATGCCGATCAACTAAAATTTACTTGAATCATATTGAACCAGGTTGACGCTTTTTGAACATGAATCTCCTTTCAAAGGAAAGGAAGTGCCACAACCATAACATTGTTTCGCGTAGACTTATTTTTTGTCTTGCACCCTCTCCCTGCACTCACCGCTCAGCTTCACTATTGCGTGCATCGTACGGGGGCGGACAATTGGCACGCCACCGGCGCGCCTGAATAGCTTCATTTACTTCGGACTGCCGAAAGGCAGGAGATTATGTATACCCCAAAATGATGCCCGTTAGGGTGAATGCTTGGAGAGGTACCACAGGACTATCCCCAATGGTGCTTGCTCATCTCGAAGAGCTTTGCTTGCAATGAAAGCGACGCCCCATATTCGCCGAATCTGTTGCGAGGTGCGATGCGGCATTCCTTACCGGAAAATCAGATGGGTGGCAAAAATAAAAAGGAGCTATGCGATAGCTCCTTTCTATGAGTTTCTAATAGGTAATAGTTTCTTAAGGTAAAAAAGATTGTTTTAGGTTTGTGCCACAAAGGTATCCCTAAAAATCGGGGCGCGGCAAATGTTTTCTTATGTTGTGCAGCAGTGTTTTTAACGCAGAAAACAGTGGGTGTTTACTTAATGTGCTGAAATGTTGCGATTTATACCTGTGTGGCAAATTCCAACGAAAAGCATAAAGAATGTTAATGTGCTAAATTATATCTTTTTCAGCTCAAATCTGGTGCCGTCAAACACTCCGTAGGTCATGTTGCAGTAGGCATCGCCCAGTACTATAAGCCGGCTGTCAGGCGCGATTATCTTGTCTACAGCTATGTGCAGGTGACCGAACACAAAAAAGTCAACATGACCGTTGGCAGTCATATAATCTTGAGTGAAACGCACGAGCCTGTGGCTGTCGGGCAGTGTAGAGTCGGCGGCGGTGCCGGTGCTTCTGCTGTGACTTGACCAGCGGTGGGCAAACGGAACGGTCCACCTGGGATGGATTGCAGAGAAAAGCCGCTGGCAGAAACGGTTGCGGAAGATTGCACGCATACGACGGTATGACGGACGGCTTTCGCCCACGCCGTCGCCATGCTCCATAAAGAAGCGTGCCCCGTCAATAGTAGTGTCGAGTGCTCCGTCTATAACCTTCATGCCGATTTCAGCCGGCAGGTAGTCGAAAATCCAGATGTCGTGGTTGCCTTTGAACCATGTGATTTCAACGCCGCTGTCGGCAAGCTCTGCAAGGGCGCCGAAAAAGCGGGTGTAGCCCCTGGGCACGACCTCACGGTACTCATACCAATAATCGAGCACATCGCCAAGAAGATATAGCGCTTTGGCTGTCGGAGCGATGGAGCGCAGCCATGCCACAACCGCTTTTTCATGAGCGCGAGGGTTCTTGATATATGTGGCTCCGAGGTGAATGTCGGATATGAAGTATGTGAGGCTACGCATATTATTTATTACCTTAATGATTTTACAGGAATCCCAAATCAAGTTTGGCTTCCTCGCTCATCATGTCATTAGTCCATTCCGGCTCGATGACAATGCGAAACTCAACAGATTTCATGCCCTCTATGCTTTCGAGCTTTATGCGCGCGTCCTCAACAAGAAAATCGGCGGCGGGACAGTTTGGCGCCGTAAGAGTCATGTCGACTTTGAGGTTGGCATCATCATCTATGTCAATCTTGTAAATCAGCCCGAGGCTGTATATGTCAACCGGTATTTCGGGGTCGAAAACGGTGCGGAGCATCCTCACGGTCTCCTGCTCAAGGTGTAGTTTTTGTTCGGGAGTAATCATGACACAAAGTTAGATAAAATCGGCGGTTTTTCTATAATTTTGTGGTGTTATGAGAACGAAGATGTATTTATTGTGTGTGGCTACCGCTGTGTCGGCGTGTGCTTTCAACGGCCCGGTTATGGGCTGGAGTTCCTGGAATACCTATAGGGTCAATATCAGTGACTCGCTTATAATGAGTCAGGCCGATAAGCTGATAGAGCTCGGTCTTGACTCGATGGGTTTCAATCATGTCAATATAGATGACGGTTTTTTCGGCGGCAGGAGCGCTGACGGCAGGTTGCTCTTTCATCCGCAACGTTTTCCGCAGGGGATGAAAGGGGTTGTTGACCACATCCATGCTTTGGGACTCAAGGCTGGCATTTACAGCGATGCGGGAGCTAATACCTGCGGCAATTTCTATGACAATGACACGATAGCCCGCGGGGTAGGTCTGTACGGTCATGAGGAGCAGGACTGCAACCTTTTGTTCTCCGACTTGGGCTTCGATTTCATAAAGGTGGATTTTTGCGGAGGAGACCCGCGTCAGAATTCCGACTCTCTGTCACTTGACCCGGAGCAGAGCTACAGGCGCATAAGGGCAGCCATAGAAGGAACGGGGCGTAATGATGTTGAGATGAATGTCTGTCGGTGGGACTTTCCCGGAGTCTGGGCGTCAGATATTGCTTCGTCATGGAGAATTTCGCATGACATTTCGCCGAGCTGGTGGTCGGTCAGGGATATAATCGCACAGAATCTTTATCTGTCGGCATACGCAGGCTCGGGACATTACAATGACATGGATATGCTCGAACTGGGCAGGGGGTTGTCGGCTGATGAGGAGCGCACCCATTTCGGAATCTGGTGCATAATGTCCTCGCCTCTTCTAATCGGCTGCGACCTGGGCGCGCTGCCGCAATCAACTCTTTCGCTTCTGCGCAATAAAGATCTTATAGCCCTCAACCAGGATACTCTCGGACTGCAGGCATATGTTGCCTCGCGCCGGGGCGATTGCTATGTGCTGGTAAAAGATGTTGAGACGTTGCATGGTGTCAGCCGCGCTGTCGCTTTTTATAATTCATCGGACTCAGCAGCGCGAATATCGCTGCGTTTCGCCGATGTGGAGCTTGGAGGCAGAGTAGCTGCCAAAAACTTGTTTGACGGGAGGAAAGAGGTCTTTGCCTGCGATTCGATGTCGGTTGAGGTTGCACCTCACTCCACAGAGATATTCAGGCTTGAGGCTGAAAGTCGGCTTATGCGCCGCCGATATGAGGCTGAGACGGCATATCTTACGGCTTATCAGGAGCTGGTGAATCCGGTTGTTGCAAAGAGTGCCTATTATGCGCCTGACTCAATATGCAGCGGCGGCATGAAAGCGGTCAACGCGGGTGGTGCGCCCGGCAATGACATGGTGTTCAGGGATGTGTATGTGCCTGAACACATGGCGGTGAGTGTGACCGTCAGGTGTCGTCCCGTTACAGATGGCACCGGCTTTACTCTTGCTGTCAATGGAGTGGATGTAGCAGAGAGGCATTTCGCGGCAGCCGGTGGGTTTGAGGATATTGTCCTTAAAACAGTGCTGAGAAAGGGATGCAATTCTATTAGATTGTATGATTCCTCATTCCCGATGCCGGAAATAGACTATATCGACATTGCCGGCTTGGGCGAGAAGTAACGGTCTGTTTCCTCCCTGACTTGCTTGCGAAGCGCGAGCAGCGTGAACATGGTAGGGAAAGCCATCAGAGCGTAGAAGAGATCGCATAGCGCAACCGCAGTGCCGAGCGGCACTACAGCGAAAACCACCAGACTCAGGATGAAAGCGTAGGTATATAATTTGGCGCGTTTTTCACCGAAAAGATACACCGCGCAGCTTGTGCCGTAGAATGAGTAGGTGAACATTGACGACAGCGCGAAGCAGGTCACAATAGCTGTGAGCAGCAATCCTCCGGCAGGAATAGAATTGCCGAACGCATAGAGCGCGAGAGTCAGGCCGTGAGTATTGCCTGCGGGAATCTCAGTGCCGAGCAATATGGCGAGTGCCGTGAGGGTGCACACGAATCCCGAATCTATCGCCGGGCCAAGCATCGCCACGAGCCCTTCCTTGACCGGCTCGCGGTTTGCAGAGGTGGAGTGCATGATAGAGGCGGTGCCTACACCGGCATCATTGACAAGAGCGGCTCTGCGCGCGCCGATTATGGCTATTCCGGCGAGAGCGCCCCAGCCAGCTTCGAGATTAAATGCGTTTGTGAAAATGGAAGAGATTGTCGAGGGAAGCGCGTAGAGATGGGTAATAATGATGTATAGCACCATCAGGAAGTATGCTCCGACCATAAAGGGAACAAGTACTGACGCTACTGCCGCTATACGTTTCAATCCGCCGAGCACCACCGCGCTTACAATCCCGGCTATGCAAATGCCGATAATCAGTTTTATCCAGCTTTCGTCAATAGTTGCGCCGGCGCTTACCGCTGTGGCGCTCAGCGCCTCGGTGAGCTGGTTGGCATTCATGATGCAGAGAGTGCCAAACATTCCGGCAACAGCAAAGCTCACCGCGAGCCACCGCCAGTTGACGCCGAGTCCCCGGGTGATGATATGCATAGGGCCGCCGGCATAACCTGCGGCGGTGCGTGTGCGGTATTTTATGGCAAGCACACCCTCATGATACTTTGTACTCATGCCGACAAGCGCGCTCACCCACATCCAGAATATTGCTCCCGGGCCGCCCATCGCTATTGCTATAGCCACTCCTGCGATATTTCCCATGCCTACTGTCGCGGCAACTACTGATGCAAGCGCCTGGGCAGAGCTTATCGCTCCCGCCTCGCTGCTCTTGCCCGCTTTGAGTGCGGCTATAGCATGTGGAAGACGGCGAAGCGACACCATGCCGCTCGACAAAAACAGTATCAGCCCTCCGCCTATGAGAGTAAAAAACAGCGGATAGCCGCACAGAGTGTCGGCTACCGCTGTAAGTATTTCAGAAAGATTCATTTATCTTATACGAGGTGTGCAACGAGTTCCTCTCTGTCGCCGGGCAGAAGGTCGATGACCGGAATCTCAATCATGGTGTAGGCGCCCGGGCGCTGATGCATCGAGGCGCGTGCAACACCGACAAGAATCTGAGCGGTGAGAGCAGGATTGTTGATGGACATATTGAATTCGAAACGCTGGTTTTGTGTGCGTCCGCTCACTCCCTTGCGCACCATATTCACTCCGTGACCCATATCCTTGACAGCATCGACGCTCTCCACGGCCATGACGTGGGTTTCGTCAGACGCGAAATAGGGGTCTTCCTTGACGGCTTTCGCCACTTCCTCAAGTTTTGCACCAGACTCAAGCTCCACATACACCATGCGGCGGTGTATGCCGGTGCCGAGGGGTATTGTCATGCTCAGGGCATTCTTTACGCCCGGTTTTGACTTGACGCAAACAGTGTGGCCCATGCTCATGCCGGGGCCGAAATTGGTGTATGTGAGTCCTTTGGGAGCAGCTGCCTGAAGCAGCGCGCGAACAACCGAATCACTCCCCGGGTCCCACCCGGCAGATATAATCGCAACTGTGCCGTGCTCTTTGGCAACCTTGTCAAGATTGCGTCGCAGAGCGGTGATGGAGGTGTGGATGTCGAAGCTGTCTACGGTGTTTATGCCCTTTGCCAGCAATTCCACTGCGTGCTTCTCGACTTCGCGTGTGGGAGTGCAGAGTATCGCAACATCTACTTTGCCTAATTCGGCGATATCGGTAGTGACCTTGTAGGGGGCGAGTTCTGCGGGTGTTTCGGTGACTTTGCGGCGCACAATGCCGGCAATTTCGAAGTCGGGTGCTTCCTGAAGCGCTTCGACCACAAAGCGACCAATGTTGCCGTAGCCGACAACTGCGGCTCTGATTTTAGTCATATATAATTATTAAGGTGTATAGTTATTATTTGAGCGCGCTGACAATCTCGCGGGTGTCGCGGGCAATCATCAGCTCCTCGTCGGTGGGTATTACCACAACTCTTACTTTTGATGCGGGGGTTGACAGCTCGGTTTCGGTGCCGCGTGTGCGGGCGTTGAGTTCCGTGTCGATTTCCACTCCCATAAATGCGAGGGGAGCGCAGACGTTTTCGCGCACGCCGGTCTGGTTTTCGCCCACACCGCCGGTAAATACGATAACGTCAAGTCCGCCCATCTCTGCAGCGTATGCGCCCACATATTTGATAATGCGCTGCTCATACATGTCAAGTGCCATCTTTGCGCGCTCGTTGCCGAGGTTTACGGCATTCTCTATTTCGCGCATATCGCTGGAAATCTCGCTGACTCCAGCCATGCCGCTCTCCTTGTTGATGATTTTCTGGAGGTCGTCGACAGTCATGTTGTGGCGGTGCATCAGATAAGTGAGTGCTCCTGGATCAACGTCGCCAACGCGGGTGCCCATCATCAGGCCCTCGGTGGGAGTCAGACCCATAGAGGTGTCAACGCTCTTGCCGTTGAGCACAGCAGTGATGGAGCCGCCGTTGCCGATATGGCAGGTGACGATTTTCTGCTTTGTGATGTCAAGACCGAGAAACTCGCATGCGCGTGCGCTTACATAGCGGTGGCTGGTGCCGTGGAAACCGTAGCGGCGCACTCCGTCTTCCTTGTAGAAGCGATAGGGGAGCGCGTACATATACGATTTTGCAGGCATGGTCTGATGGAAAGCGGTGTCGAACACACCCACCTGAGGCACATCCGGCATAAGGGCTGTGATGGCCTCGATGCCGGTGATGTTTGCGGGATTGTGGAGCGGAGCGAGGTTGTAGCAGTCCTTGACCTGCTGTATCACCTCGTCGGTGATGAGAACGCTCTTGTTGAACTTCTCCGCACCGTGTACAACACGGTGACCGACAGCGTCAATCTCGCTGTAGCTCTTGATGCATCCCACAGTCGGGTCGGTGAGGTTGTTGAGGATAGCCTGCACGGCGCCTTTGTGGTCGGTGAGACCGAGCTGGGTGATTTCTTTAGAACCGTCCTTGAGCTTGAACTTGAGGAATCCGTCGGGCAGACCGATTTTTTCAACTCCGCCCTCGGCGAGGGTGGTGTCGGTATTTGTGTCGATGAGTTTATATTTTACAGAGCTGCTTCCGCAGTTTAAAACGAGTATTTTCATTATGCAGGTGAATTATGGTTATTTCTGTTCTTCTTTGAGACCGATAGCTTGGTTTGCGGTCATGATGATAGTTTTGTAAATGTCCTCGGGGAAGCATCCGCGTGAGAGGTCATTGACCGGAGCGGCGAGCCCCTGGAGCACCGGACCGACAGCCTGCACCCCGCCGAGGCGCTGCACGAGCTTATAAGCGATATTGCCGACCTCAAGTGAGGGGAATACAAGCACATTGGCTCTGCCGTTTAGAGGGCTGTTGGGCGCTTTTGTATTGGCTACGCCGGGCACTATAGCGGCGTCGGCCTGAAGTTCTCCGTCGATGATGAGTCCGGGAGCCATGCTCTTTGCAATCTCTGTGGCTTCGATGACTTTCTGCACTCTCTCGTGCTTGGCGCTACCTTTGGTAGAGAAGGAGAGAATGGCTACTCGCGGCTCTATTCCGGCGATGTCGCGTGCGGTCTGCGCGGCGCTGACAGCAATCTGCGCCAATTCCGCAGCGGTGGGGTCGGGCACAACAGCGCAGTCGGCAAAGATAAGTATGCCGTCGGTGCCGAAGTTGAGACCTTCGGGGAGCAGCATGAGGAATGCGCCGCTCACAACGTCTATGCCTGGCTGAGTCTTTATGACCTGGAAGGCGGCACGGAGAACATTGCCGGTGGTGTTCATCGCTCCGGCAACCTGACCGTCGGCATCGCCGGCTTTAACCATCAGGCAGCCAAGATAGAGCGGATTTGCGGTAGTTAGGCGCGCCTCCTCCATGGAAATGCCTTTCTTCTTGCGAAGCTCGAAGAACAGGGGTGCGTAGCGGTCAATGACAGCCTCGTCGGCGGGATTGACAATTCGGGCATCCTTTATATGCTCGAGTTTCAGCTCTTTGGCAAGGGCATAGATATCGGCGGGGTCGCCGATGAGCACAATATCCGCGAGTCCTTCGGCGATTATTCTGTCTGCAGCTGAAAGAGTGCGGGGTTCAGTGCCTTCGGGCAGCACTATGCGCTGCTTGTGCGCCTTGGCGCGGGCTGTCATCTTCTCAATAAGTTCCATTTTGGGTATTATGATTGGTTAAGAGTTTGATCTTATACTTTATGTTTTGAGTCTGAGTTTAGATGTCTTTCTGCAAAATTAGCGTGAAATCCCTTAACTCCATACCAAATCGGCCATATTTTTTCCACTTTTTCACACATTCAAACATAACTCCCCTCGCAGACGTTAGATAATAAAATCAGATTAACCAAACATCGCAGCTTATGAATGATACGAAAGAAAAGAAATCGCGAGTGAACGCATGGCTCGTAATCGGTGCGGTTGTGCTCATCGTGCTCCTTATTATATGGCTCACATTCTCGGAGATGGCAGGTGACGAAAACGGCACAGAGCTCACATTGTTAAACGCCGCTACAAGTGTGGCACAAAATTTACTGACATGATACTTTGCAGCATAGCTGCCACCACATGGCTTGTGTGGGGGCTGATAGGAATAGTGGCAGGCTATATGTCCGGCAAGCTTCTAGGCAACCGTGGCATTCCAGTCGGTGCATCAGTGGCAGTGGGCATTCTTGCTTCTGTCGGAGGAGGGTATGCCTTTATAAAATGGTTTGGCGACAATGACTACGGGCAGACAATATCTCTGGTCGGCGCAGTGGTTGTTGCGGCTATAGTCATCTGGGCGCTCTACTTTATATTCGGCAATAAGAGCGGAGACATTGATGCGGACTGACCGGGAGGGTATATAAAAAACTCCGGGAAGCGGCGTGCCGCTCTCCGGAGCATTTTTTTCTTTGATGCAAGAGGTGCGCTTATTACTTCGCAACTACGCGGCGCTCTTTGATACGAGCTTTCTTGCCG
>JAIDJW010000153.1 GCA_029052015.1 Paramuribaculum sp.
AAATTCGTAGTTGCTGCCGCCGAAGTAGTTGCGTACAGTCTGGACTGTTATGTTGAGTTTGTCGGCAATCTGGTGTGTTGCGCCATCGGGCAGATTGTCTTTGAGGCGACGGAGTTCGTTGAAAGTAATAGTCTTAGCCATGATACTATGAGTTTAAAGGGTTAGTATTTCAGATTTTTAAAGTTTTGTCGAGTTAAAAATATCGCTAAAATATGATTTGGGCAAATAATTATGCGAAAATATAAATGTGTTATATAACATATTTGACTAAATCCGCTCAACATCACTTGATTTAATCCATGCGCGATGGTTGTTGTCAACCTGAACGTCAAGCCATTTGAGTCCTGTGCTGTCATTTTGGGCGGATATGGAATCGAGAATCTCGACCTTTGTGCCTTCATGGAGCAGCATAGCTTCTTCGCGCCGGTCCTTCGGCTCGCGGGGAGATGTGCTGAGGAGGGCCGAGGGTGATGTGATGATGGCAAAATTGCGGTTTGTGGCTATATGTGCTCCTCTTACGGCAAGTACAGCAGTGACGATACATCCGATAAGCAACACAATGGCGCCAAAAAATCCGACTTTGCGCAAACCGATGCTGCTGGCGAAGATATAGAGTCCGACTGCACACAGGCACAGAGCGAAGAGCGCAAATGCTGTCCATGCCATAGCATTGCTTGATGTAAACGTTGCCGCATTGTCAAAAGCATTGCTCATGAATGATCCTCTGTCGCCCTGACGGTCAAAAATCTTAGAATTGACAAACTCAAGGTTCGCCTTGGCGGAGGCATCTGAGGGATCAAGCCTGAGGGCACGTTCGTAATTGACAATGGCGAGCCCCGGTTTGCCGAGACGATAGTAGCAGTTGCCGAGATTATAGTATAGTGCTGACGATGTGCCTTCGCTTTTCATCACCTCCTGATAGAGAGCCGCTGCTCTTGCAAAATCATCTGCCGCGTAGGCAGAGTCGGCCTGCTGATCAAGAGGGATGGATGCCGTTGTGCCAAATACGGATAGTATGGTCAATGTGATACAAAGAAATATTTTCATGCCCGGTTATTTTTTTAGTCGTGTATTTTCCATCGCATTGATTGATGCGGTGGCCTCGCGATAGATAGTCTGCATCTCATCCTGCGATTTCTGAGGGGTGTATCGCGCCATCTCACAGCGGTCAAGAATATCCATAAGGGATGCAACGGTCTTCTCTCCGACTCCTGCCGATGCGAGTTTTTCCGACACATTCTGCCGGTTGAGCTGCGATGCAGGTATAGCCAGTTTATCGCTGATATATCCCCAGAGAGCGCGAAGCATCTCTTCATAAAATTCGTCCTCCTTGTTGGCTTTGGCAAATCTCTCAGCTTCGCGCAGACGCTTACGGGCTATCTTGTTGGCTTTGGCAAGACGTGTGCCCGCAATATCTCCGGCTCTGCGGACATTTCTGCGATAAACGCCGACAAGTATGCATAGGCCACACAGGGCTATGACATACATGGCCCAATACCACCATTTCTCAATTACCGGAATGTGGTTTTTGCTTGCGCCCTTGCTGCCGGTGACAATGTGAAGGATATCGGTGTTTTTCGCCGCAATGTCCTGACGCTCGGCATCACTGACTGACGACCCCGCGCCTTTTGCCACCTTTATATTATATGTAGGAGTTTTTATTGTCACATATTCTTTAGTGGCAGGATTGAAATAAACGAATTTGTCGCTGCCGATTTTGAAATCGCCGACACTCTGAGGCACGAATGTATACTCGACAGTCATAGAACCTGTGACATTTTGTCCCTGCACATGAGCATCGATGTCGCTTTTGGGTGTGTATTGCTCGAATTCGCTCGGAAAATCAATTTCAGGCTCTTTCAGGTATTTGATATTGCCGGTGCCCTTGATTGTGTAGATAAGGGTGGCTGCGTCATTGGTGCGGAAAGTGTTTCCGACAAGTCGGCTGTCGGCAGTAAATGTGCCTACGGCGCCGTTAAATCCTTCCGGTTGCGGCAAAGGAAGTGGTTTGATGTCTATTGAGGCGGAGTTTGATTTGACCTTGATTTCTTTTTCCTGAGGATCGCGCACGGTAAAGAAACCCATGTTCACATTGTTGTATTGCACCACCTTTATGTCATAGTTGCCGGAATTGATTGTGAGCTTTCCGGATTTCTGTGGGAAGATGATGCACTGCTTGAGCACTGCTGTCATATAGCGTGAGCCGCGGAATTCCTCCTCCTGATTGAGTGTCGGCTGGATATCGAGTTCCTGAATAAGAAAACCGTCAAAACTCGGCTGCAGAGTAGGGAAGAACGATGAAATCTGATATTTGGTGTATAATTTGATGGTACATTCAATCGCTTCCTGCTCGTAGGCAGTGGATTTCGAGAGTATTATACGCACAAACAC
The DNA here is from genome assembly GCA_029052015.1 of Paramuribaculum sp. Lineage (GTDB taxonomy): Bacteria > Bacteroidota > Bacteroidia > Bacteroidales > Muribaculaceae > Paramuribaculum. Next base: position 2,392 of record JAIDJW010000153.1, read on the forward strand.
ATCATTTGACTCAACCGGACGGTCCGCGCTCTGTGTGTCAACATCATATATATCCACAGGTGCAATATTGTGGCCGCTCTGCGGCTGCTGACGCCCTTGACTATTTCCGGTCGGAGCGTCAGTGACAGTTAGGGTAACCGGCGAGGTTGTCAGTTTCTTGCCGTCAACTATAATCGAAGCGGCGCCAACAGAATATTTGCCTGGCTTTTCCGCTTTATAAAAATAGGTGTATTCTATGCGTGAGGATGATGAGCGCTTGCCGTTGATATACTGCTGGCTCACGCTCGTGCTTACAGATGGACCGTAAAGCTCTTTTATGCCGGGAGTCTGCGTTACCTTGAGGCTTGAGCCCTCGGCGTTGCGCAGCACGTATGTGATGGGAAAATTCTCTCCGGCAGCAACGCTGCGTGGCACCTGCACATCAAATTTAGCCTGTGCTGAAACGATGCCGGCCGCCAATAGCATGAAAAGTAATAATATGACACTTGTGCGCTTCATCTTTACCAGGGATTAGTGATTTTTTTGCGTCGTGCTGTTTCTGCTTTCTTTTTCTCGGCATCCACACGTTTGCGCGTGGCAGCTTCCTCGTTTTCCATCGCCTTGAGGATTTTTTCGGCGTTGGCATCACTTATGCCGCCTTGCTGCTGTTGCTGCTGCTTGTCTTTATTCTGATCCTGATTCTGCTGATTTTGCTGCTGATCCTGATCTTTCTTGTCTTGGTCCTGATTCTGTTGATTCTGGTCCTTGTTGTCCTGATTCTGATTTTTGTCTTTATCGTTCTGGTCCTGATTCTGCTGCTTGTCCTGATTCTGGTTCTGGTTGTTGTCCTTGTTCTGTTCCTGCTCGCGCTGTTTCAGCTGCGCGAGTCTCAGGTTTTCTCTGGCTTTGTCATCATCCGGGTTCTTGCGCAGAGCGTTTTTATATAGCTCGATGCTTTTGCCGTAATCCTGAGAATTGAAAGCTATATTGCCGAGATTATAAAAGGATTTTCCGGCAAGATATGCGTCGGTGCTTTCGGATGCTATCTGTTGGAGAAGATTTGTCGCGGTGGACATAGGGTTATTGCCCGAATTCGGATCCGCCGACCCGCTTTGACGGATAAGAGATGCCGCGAGGTTGAACTGCGCGATTTCGCTATGAGGCACCTGCTCAAGAGCTTTGCGATATTGCACTTCTGCATCAGCAAATCGTTTTTCACGATAAAGCTTGTTGCCTTCGCGTATGAAATTACGCTCCTGTTTGGTGGTGACAGGCTGCGGCTGCTCTTTTTCGTCAGCCATACACAATGTAGGAGCGGCAGCAAATGCTATTATGGTCAGTATTTTAATTACCGGATTCATTGTCTGTTTTCTTAGTGAAGAAATTGATGTCGCGCAGCCAGGATATCTTGCTGTATGACAGCATGCCGTCAATTACAAGGAAAATCAGTGCTATAAGTGCTGCTATCGGGAACAATTCGTTAGCTGAGGATACGGCAGCTGAGCGTTTATATTCCGTTGTGGCGAGTTTGCTCAGTTGATTGTCGATGTCAGCTACCGCAGCTGATGAATTGCCAGATACATATATTCCGTCGCCCGCTTTGGCGATATCTTTAGCCATCTGCTCGTTGAGAGCGGTTTTGACCTCGTTTCCGTTGTAATCGCGCATATAGTCAGACGCCCCCGGCGCGACCGGTATTGGAGCGCCTTTGCCGCTGCCGATTCCCACTACATCGACTTCAATGCCGGATTCGGCGGCAAGCTCAGCAATCTCCACAGCATTGTCCTCAAAGTTTTCGCCATCAGTAATCAGCACAATGGCTTTGCGGAATTCCGAATCCGGAGTGAATGAATTAATCGCCATGTCAAGTGCGGCTCCTATAGCTGTGCCTTGTGTGGGCACCATATCGGTAGTTATGCCGTTCAGAAACATTTTGGCGGAGATATAGTCGGATGTTATCGGCAGCTGTGTGTAGGCATCTCCGGCAAATACAATCAGACCTACCTTGTCATCGTTCATCTTGTCGATGAGTTTTTCAAGGAGCATTTTTGCACGCTGCAATCGGCTGATGCCACGGGGATCGTCAGTGGATGATGCAAGCATGGAGTTTGACACGTCGACGCAGAGCATCACCTCTATGCCCCGCGCAGTCTTTTCCTCAGTTGTGGCGCCCTCACCGGAAGGAGTGTAGGGGCGTGCCAGCGCTATTATGATAAATGTTAGGGCAAGGAGGGCGAGTGTTGTCTTTACCCAGCCCATATAGCGTGATGCGTCAGGCATGAGAGGGGAGAGGGTCTTGAGATTGCCGAATCTGGCGAGGGTGCGTTTGCGTGCAAGCACAGCGATGTAATATAGCACCGCAACTACCGGCACTATCAGCAGAAGATATAGCAGATGAGGATTTGCAAAGCTTATCATATTAGGCTAAAGATTGTGATGGTAGTCAATAATTATGGCATTGTGCGCAAAACGGTGTTGCGCATGATTAGTTCAAAGGCGAGCAATGCGAGAGCCAGAAATGCCCATATCATGTAATTGTCCTCGGTATGCGAATAATTCTTCACGTCAAGCACGCTTTTTTCGAGACCGTCAATCTCCTCGAAAATCTCACTCAACACATTGTTGCCGGTGGCGCGGAAATATTTGCCTCCGGTGGTTGATGCGATGGTTTTGAGCGTGGCTTCGTCTATGACAACAGGCATATTCACATACTCAATCCTGCCGAATGCGTTTTCACTCGGGAATGGAGCCATGCCGTTGCGTCCGATGCCGATTGTATAGACCTTGATGCCGAGTTTCTTGGCAATTTCGGCGGCTGTTATCGGGGCTACATTTCCGGTGTTGTTGGAGCCGTCAGTGAGCAGAATTATGCTTTTAGACTTGGCTTTGCCATCCTTTATGCGGTTTATTGCAGTGGCAAGTCCGTCGCCGATAGCGGTATTGTCCTGAAGCATACCCATCTTGATGTCGTGGATGTAATTGACAAGCAGAGGACGGTCGGTAGTCATCGGCACTGCGGTGAAACTCTCGCCGGCAAATATCACTATGCCTATATTATCGTACTCGCGTCCGGCTACAAATTGTGCCGCGACATTCTTTGCGGCTTCAAAGCGGTCGGGTTTGAAATCGCGTGCAAGCATACTTGATGAAATGTCAAGTGCTATAACGATATCTGTGCCCTCGGTGTTTGACGTGCTCCATTTGTCCTGAACCTGCGGACGGGCAAGTATAATTATAAGGCAGGCAATAGCTGCACACCGAACAAGAAACATGCCGTGGAGCAGATATGCGCGGAGCGGTCGGCCCAGTGATGAGTAGGGACTTGTTGATGAAACCGAAAGCGATGCATAGTTGCGGTTGCGACGAAACACATACCACGCCGCATACGGAATCAGCAGCAAAAGAAACCACAGGTATGAAGGATGTGCAAACATCATGATTGTTCGTTTTTAGATTGCTTTTTCACCATAGATTCGTCAGCTGCAGCCTCTTTGGTTTCCGGTTCCGGCGCGGGTTTGGTGTCCTCTACAAACTGAAGCGCTGACTTGAAGGCTGCGGCATTGTCGTCGGGCAACGGACGGACTTTGGCAAATTTGACAAAATCGGCTGTCTCAAGTATGGCGCTCATATATTTGCGAGGCACTTTGGTCTCTTCATTGGAGTTTAGCGCGCGCAATATCTGCGAGGATGTCATTTCCATCGCATTAATGCCGAAGCGCGAATCGAGATAATTTCTGAGAATATCAGTGAGTCGGGTGTAAAACTCTTTTTCTTCACCTCGCTCACAGAGTTTCGCTGCATGGAGTTCGTCAAGTTGCCTTATTGCGAGCTCGTATGGAGGAACAGGTTTCTTGACAGGCACAAGAGGCATTCTGCCTTTTCTTATATAATATAGGTATACAAACAGTGCAGCGGCAATGACGACGAGTCCGAGTAGTATCCACAGACCGTAGTCGGTCATCCAGTCGGGCAGAAAGTCGAAGAAGTGGCGCGGAGGTGTCTGAATATCGGCAAAATCATGCACAGTAGCCATGGAATCCACATTCACCGGCATAACTTTGAGAGCCGGGCGATTGCTTTCGCTCACAACTCCATTCTGCAGATAAAGTACAGGCGGCAGTGTGTAAAGCCCGGAATCAAAGGCCTGCAAAATCAGGTCCTGACGCAATTCCTTGCGCCCGTTGCCGAGATCTGTTATGACCGGTTCGGTCATCGAGGCTATCTCTACATCTTTCCAAAGCGTGTCCGGGGTGAGAATGCCTCCGTTTTCATCAAGATTTCCTATAATCTCTACATGAAGCGGCGTCTGCCTGCCCATAATGATATATGCGGAGTCAAGCGACACCTTCACGTTTACGGGCTCCTGCGCCGGAATATATGAAGCGGATGCGGCGCATAGTATCGGAAGCAGGTATTTGAGTTTGTTGGGCATAAATTTCTTTTTTATCTCGCTGCTCGTTTGCGAAACAGAGCCATGAGCGCTTTTACAAAATCCTCGTCGGTAGCTATTGATGCGGAGTCGACCCTGCATCTGCGCATTGTGTCGGTCATAGACTGCTGACGCTCGTACCACCATTTTCCAAGCGCTTTGCGGGTAGACGCCATGGAGGTGTCAATCCAGCGCTCTCCGCCTGTTTCAAGATCCTTGACACGAAGCAGACCGATGTTCGGTATCTGGGCGTCACGCTTGTCGTAAATCTGGATTCCTGTAAGGTCATGCTTGTTTGACGCTACAGACATTGCGGTGTAATAGTCCTTGCCGTCGATAAAGTCGGAAATAATGAATGAGGTGGTGCGTTTTTTCAGCGCGTCGGTAAAATAGCGTAGCGCCACCCCGATATCAGTGCCTTTGTTTTCTGGCTTGAAATCAAGTAATTCACGGATAATAAACAGGATGTGCTTGCGCCCTTTTTTCGGGGGGATAAATTTCTCGACCTTGTCTGTAAAGAATATAACGCCAATCTTGTCGTTGTTTTGAATCGCTGAGAAAGCTATAGTCGCGGCGACTTCAGCTATCATCTCGCGCTTATCTTCTCCGACAGCTCCAAAAAGGCGGCTGCCGGACACATCGACGAGCAGCATGACTGTGAGTTCACGCTCCTCCTCATACACCTTGACGTAGGGATGGTTGTGGCGCGCCGTAACATTCCAGTCTATATCTCTGACATCATCGCCATACTGGTACTCTCTCACTTCGGCAAAGGTCATGCCGCGTCCCTTGAAGGCTGTGTGATATTCGCCTGCAAAGATATTCTGCGAGAGTCCACGGGTCTTGATCTCGATTTTTCTGACTTTTTTAAGAAGTTCCGTAGCTTCCATATCAGTAGAGTTTGCGTCTATGCCTGAAACCGTTCATCAGGGCACCTCAACCTTGTCGAGTATTTCCGAAATAATTTCGTCGGTGGTGATATTGTTTGCTTCGGCTTCGTATGACAGACCGATACGGTGACGGAGCACGTCGTGACATACGGCTCTGACATCTTCTGGTATCACATATCCTCTCTGACGCAGGAAAGCATATGAGCGTGCTGCTCTCGCGAGGCTGATGGATGCGCGGGGCGAAGCTCCGAAAGAGATGATGTTTGTAAGGTCTTTAAGGTTATAATCGGCGGGGAAGCGTGTAGCAAAGACTATGTCTACGATATAGCGTTCTATTTTTTCATCGAGATATATCTTTTCCACAATCTTTTGCGCTTCCAGCACTTCTTCGGGGCGCAGAAGTGGTTTTATCTCTTCGCGGCGTGGCGAAATATTCTGGCGAATGATAAGCTTTTCATCCTCTTTGGTCGGGTAGCCGATAACAACTTTGAGCAGGAAACGGTCAACCTGAGCTTCAGGGAGGGGATATGTGCCTTCCTGTTCAATGGGGTTTTGTGTGGCCATGACAAGGAACGGCTCATCAAGCCTGAATGTTTTTTCACCAATAGTGACCTGACGCTCCTGCATGGCTTCGAGAAGCGCACTCTGCACCTTTGCCGGTGCACGGTTGATTTCGTCCGCAAGAACGAAGTTGGCGAAAATAGGACCCTTCTTTATCTGGAATTGCTCTTTCTGAACGCTGTAGACCATTGTGCCGGTGACATCCGCTGGCAGAAGGTCCGGTGTAAACTGGATACGGCTGAATTTGGCGTCTATCACTTGCGCGAGGGTCTTGATGGCAAGAGTCTTTGCAAGACCGGGCACGCCTTCCAGGAGCACATGGCCGTTGGCAAGCAATGCAACGAGCAGTGAGTCGACAAGGTGTTTCTGACCGACAATGGCCTGATCCATCCCTTTGGTCACGAGATTTACAAAGTCGCTTTTTGAAGCAACGATGTCGTTTAGTTCTCTGATGTTTACAGATTCGCTCATAAATATAATAATGTCTTTTGATTATGCGTATGTTTTATACATAAGTGCATACCGACAGCACTTCTGCGCAGCGGTTGCACAAAATTATATAATATAAACAAGCCTCGAACCACAAGGCTGTGTTAATTTTAGCTATTTATAGTTTACGGGTATGAATGGAAACCGGTCAGGCTAACGGTTCGGGCGCTGTTTCTATGAGCTCTGTGTCTATCGATTGATTTTCAGGTGTGGAGTTGACATAATACATCACATACGCGCAAAGTGCCAACGCGCCTATGGCTATACCGACAATAAGACCTGCTACAAAGCCGGCTCCGAAACGGCTTTCATTGCGCTCCGGCTGCTGCACATATTCTTCTTCTTCATACTCCCAGTCTGTCGTTACCGATTGGGCGGTCTCTGCCTGCTCCGTGGGTTCTTCGAACTCGGCAGCGGCTTCGGTGCAATCTTCACTTTCGGGCTCTGAAACGGGCTCCTCCAGAGTGGGTTTCTCGACCAAGCAGGTTTCTGCTGTGTTTTCTTCTGCTATGACTTCTTCTGCATCAGATACCTCTGCTGAGGAGGTTTCTTCAGTGACACTTTCTTCCGGGATGTCTGCTTCCGATAATGTCTGCGCAGCCTCAGTTTCGGTTTCATCAACCGAAATTGAAGCCACGTCAGTGCTTGCTGTTTCAAATTCGTATTCCGGCACTTCTTGTGCTGCGGAATTATTTTCATTGCTGCGGTCTATGTCGCTGAGTATCTCGTCAGTAACTCCGTCAGCAAGTTCTACTGGAGCAAAAATGGCAAACGGAGAATTAACTGCCGCGGCAAAATTTTTGTCAGGCTCGAAATTGACCGGGTCGGCTTCGCCTCTTGATAATGAAAAGGCGCCAAGCCCTTTTATGCGTACTGTAGACCCGGTTCGGAGCTCCTCGGAAGCTATGCCAAACACAAGTTTGATAAAGTTCTCGGCTTCAGCGACGGAGATGTCAGATTTGTCGGAAAGAGTCTCGGCAAATTTTCTGAGTGGAATCTTTGTGTTCATTTGCCAAGCGATTTTCTGAGGATTATACTTGATTTGAACTCGATGCTTACCGACGGCGGCATAAGAGTGCGCTTGCCGGAATCATCAACAATTATTTTCTCATCGTTTTTAATCGGCTGGAAGGTTCCGAATCCGGGCACGGCTATGGCATCCATCTCTTTGCAGAAATCAGTTATTACTCCTGTCAGAGCTTCAAGCGTTGCGGTAGCTTTATCTGGTGACAAGCCGCTTTCCATTGACAGACGCGATATGAAGGTTTTGCTGTCCATAATAAAAGAGGTGTTTGCAAAGAGATGTATGATTAATAATTACGCGCAAAAATCACACGCTGCTTGGAAGGTTTGCCAGTGACCATACATTTGCCGGGAGTCTTGTCGCCGTCAAGAGGAATGCAGCGAATTGTGGCTTTGGTCTCTTCCTTGATTTTCAGTTCGGTTTCTGTTGTGCCGTCCCAGTGGGCGAGTATGAATCCGCCTTTTTCTATCTGCTCTTTGAATTCATCGTAAGTATCAACGGTGTAGGTGAGTTCCTCGCGATGTTTGAGAGCTTTGCGGTAGATATTGTCCTGAATTTCTTCAAGGAGGTTGCGCACGGTCATCTCAATGCCCTCAAGCGGCGCCTCGCTCTTCTCAAGTGTGTCGCGTCGCATGATTTCCACAGTGCCGTTTTCGATGTCGCGTTCACCGAATGCGAGGCGTACGGGCACACCTTTAAGCTCATAGTCGGCAAACTTGAATCCGGGACGGCGGTTGTCGGCATCATCATACTTGACACTTATGCCCATTTCGCGCAGCTTCAGCACAATCGGCTCGACGTGTGTGGAGATTCGCGCACGCTGTTCATCATTCTTATAAATAGGTACGATTACAACCTGTATGGGCGCAAGATGCGGGGGCAGCACAAGACCATTGTCGTCGGAATGGGTCATGATGAGTGCGCCCATTAGTCTGGTTGAAACACCCCATGAGTTTGCCCACACAAGTTCCGGCTTGTTGTCTTTATTGACAAAAGTCACATCGAATGCCTTTGCGAAATTCTGACCGAGATTATGGGAAGTGCCGGCTTGAAGAGCCTTGCCGTCCTGCATCATAGCCTCAATGGTGTACGTGTTGAGCGCTCCGGCAAATCTTTCGTTAGCGGTCTTTACGCCTTTGATGACAGGCATAGCCATATATTTTTCGGCAAAGTCGGAATATAGATTGATCATCTGCACAGTGCGTGCCTGGCTCTCTTCTTCAGTGGCATGGGCGCAGTGACCTTCCTGCCACAGGAATTCTGCGGTGCGCAGGAACATTCGTGTGCGCATTTCCCATCTCATCACATTTGCCCATTGGTTGATAAGCAGGGGCAGGTCGCGGTAGCTGTGAATCCAGTTCTTATATGTGCCCCAGATTATCGTCTCTGATGTGGGGCGTATGATAAGCTCTTCCTCAAGCCGTGCCTCGGGATCAACGACAACACCTTTGCCGTTCGGGTCATTCTTGAGTCTATAATGGGTAACTACAGCACATTCCTTGGCAAATCCTTCAACATGCTCGGCTTCCCTGCAAAGAAATGACTTGGGAATAAGCAAAGGGAAGTATGCGTTTTGTACTCCTGTTTCCTTGAACATTCTGTCAAGTGTCTGCTGCATCTTTTCCCAAATGGCATATCCGTAGGGTTTGATGACCATACAGCCTCTTACCGCCGATTGCTCGGCAAGATCGGCCTTTATAACAAGTTCATTATACCACTGGGAGTAGTTGTCCGCACGCTTTGTGAGGTCTTTGAGTTCTTTTGCCATTATATCTTGCTTTGATTTTTTTCTGTGTTGATTTTGACTTGCAAAATTACCATGAATTACTGAATTTTACAATAGCCCTTTGTGGGCAGCCTTGATAAGTGAGGGACCGGGGATGAAATATATCTCAAGACGGCGGTTTTCCCTACGGTGCTCGCGCGAATCATTAGGCGCGAGAGGCATATAGCCCGCCATTGAAAATGGTATAATCAGAAGTGTGTCATTAAGCCGCCCTGATTCAATTTCCTGCATGAACCAGTCATAAACCGAGTTTAAGCGGGAGGTTGACAGCGCTTCGCGATATGTTTCGGAGCCGGTGTCGTCGGTATGCATGGCAAGTACTATTTTGTATGCCATTGGGTCGCTCATTGGCGCGGTTATGCCGGCGAGAATGCGTGAGGCACGGTCGCAGAGCAATGTGTCATTTGGCAAAAAGAGGTCCTCGGCAGGTATGCTTACAATGAATACCTCGTCATTGCGCATGAGGTCGACGGTGTATTTGCTCTTAAGAGTGTCTGCAACCTTGCGCACGGCTCTCTTCACTGCCGGTTTCTCTTTTGCGCCGACTACCGGAGTTGCTAGATTGGGCTCGAAGTCCATATCCATGAAGGTCTCCTCATTATAGCCTTTGTACGGGTCGGTATATGATTGTGCGACAGCTCTTTCTCCGGCAGCAAAAAGCATTGTTGCCGCAAGGATAAACAGGTGTGCGGTTCGGCTGCTTTTCATTTGATTCAGTCTAAGGTGTCAAGAGTGTTTTCGTATTCAATCTCTGCTTTGACTATGGGTTCGATATGCTCGGGCAAGATACCGGATTCTTTGTCCTTTTTCAGCATACGTTTTATGTATGTAATAAGATCATCGTAGACGTCGGATTCATCCATATCCTCATCACTGTCGATATCAAGCAGGCCGTTTTCTTCATAAAAATCCCAAATCATGTCAATTACATTGAGAAGCTGGTCATCGGTGTATTTACCTGATAGTTCTTCTCCAAGGGCGGATTTTATGGCGGCGATAGCCGCATATTCGTCATATTCGTTCATAATGTCAGGGGGGATTTAAAGTAAGCCTTCCGGCAGACGCATTGTTATAGTTTTATTATTAGGGTCGAGAGCAGTGATGAATTCCTCGGCGGCTGGTATGTATACGGTTTCGCCATCCTTGTCTGTCACTACAAAAAGAATGTTGGCAGTTGAATCATCAATGTAGTCAATTACACCGATTGTTTCATTTCTGTCATCAATAATGGTAAAGCCTGCGAGGTCTGTGACAAACATTCCGTCGCTGAAATCTTCCGACTCTACTTCCTGTGAAAGTGCATAAATGGTTTTGCCTGTGAAGGCGCCCGCTTCTTTTTCGTCCTTTATTCCGTCAATAGACAACAGCACGGTGTCTCGTCCCTTTGTGCGCGCATTATTGATAAAGAACGGCACATATATGCCATCCATATCACATACTATGCATGTGAGCTCGGCAACTTCTTCGCAGTTGATGTCAAGCTCCGCAGCAATCTCACCCTTGATGCCGTGAGGTTTCAGAAATGAGCCTATGGATGATATTTCGTCTTCTGTTATCACTGCTGCTTCTTTTTCTTCTTTTTGCCGGTAGCCTGCACTGGTACGGCTTTGAATTCATGTAGCTTCATCTGCTCTGTGGTGATGATTATTGCTCCGTGAGACATCTCGGCAAGGTCTTTAAAAATTTTTGCATCATCAACTCCATCGCGATTGACGGCGAGCATCAGTTTTTTCATGTGGTTGGCTATGAGGCGGCATAATTCTGTGCGTTCTTCGCCATCTTCCATAACCACCGCCTTTTCAATCAGGCGTTCTATATCCTTGCCATAGTGACGGTAGCGGATAGACTGTACGGAGTAGGGTACCTTGTCAGGCAAGGTCGAAAGCTTATCAGCCTGAATGACTTCAAACGGCCAGTCAATATCGAGTTTGAAATCAGCCATAATCGCAAGATGATCCCAAAGTTTGCGCTGATTGTCCTCACCGTCGCGCAATTCCGGAAAGAGATTGGACATCGTGGCGATAATAGTGTGGGCGCAACGCGTGCGTTCGGCTTTGTCCTCAATAGTTAGACAATGTTCAACCATCTGCTGTATGTTGCGGCCATACTCGGGGAGGATAAGTTTTTTTTGCTGAGTGTTATAATTTAACATTCTGTCAGTAGAAATTTTTTTCAAAATTACGCATATTTCAACAATAAACAAATCTCACGTCACTCAAAGATGGTGACGTGAGATTTAAAAAGCGTTAATGTCAGTGAGCTGTGACGATTACATATTCATGCCGCCGTCAACCTGAATAACCTGACCTGTGACATAGCTTGACATGTCTGATGCAAGGAATGTTGCAACATCGGCGATGTCCTCAGGCTTGCCGCCACGGCGCAAAGGTATCTTCTGCACCCATTCCTCGCGGATGTTGTCTGGCAGAGCGGCTGTCATGGCTGTTTCGATAAAGCCTGGGGCTATGGCATTGGCGCGGATGCCGCGTGAGCCCACCTCCTGGGCGATACTCTTGGCAAGAGCGATCAGGCCGGCTTTTGAGGCTGCATAGTTGCTCTGACCGGCATTGCCGTGCACACCGACAACAGAAGCCATGTTGATGATGCTGCCTGAGCGCTGGCGCATCATGATAGGAAGTGCGGCATGAATGAAATTGAATGCGCTCTTGAGATTGACAGTAATAACTGCATCCCACTGCTGCTCGGTCATGCGCATCATCAGTCCGTCTTTGGTTATGCCGGCATTGTTGACAAGAATGTCTATGCTGCCGAAATCTTCCTTAACCTGATCAACAACCTGCTTTGTCTGCTCAAAATCTGCTGCATTTGAGGCGTAGGCCTTCACTTTCACTCCAAGAGCGGCGATTTCTTCTTCAGTAGCTTTGCCGTTTTCATCTATTACGAGATCGGTGAAAGCTATATTTGCGCCTTCTTTGGCGAAACGCACGGCAAGAGCTTTGCCGATGCCACGCGCTGCTCCGGTGATCAGCGCTGTTTTTCCTTCAAGTAATTTCATTTTGCGTGATATTAAAATGATGGTTAGAATTCTATTGTAAATGCACCGCAGGAATAGCCTCCGCCAAAAACAGTAAGGCCAATTCTGTCGCCTTTCTTGAATTTGTCAAAATTTTGGGCGAGCACGATGGCTGCGGATGCCGAGCCAGTGTTGCCGAGTTCCTCAATGTTGTTGAGGAATTTTTCTTCACCGAGTTCGAGCTGGTGGGCAACCTGGGCAACAATGCGTTTGTTTGCTTGATGGGTGATTATATAGTCGAGGTCAGACGGACGTATTCCATCTGGTGAAGTCACCTCATCCAACGCATGAATCATGTATTTGCAAGCATGGATAAAGACATCTCTGCCGTCGGGCATGGTTATGCCGTCCTCTTTTGGGCGTAGCTTGACTCCTTCCGGTCCTTTGCTCACATTTCCGAGTCCGCAGGTATAGATATGCGAAATCTTTACATCACTGTCGCTTATACGGTCTTTGGACACAAACATGGCGACAGCGCCGTCTCCCCACAGGTGACCGCATTTCGGGTCTGATTCATTGCTATAATATGTATTGTGCTCGGAGCACACGAGCAGTGCTTTGTCCGCTTTGCCCATTGCAAAATATCCCTCGATAATCTCAAGGCCGTTTACAAAAGAGGAACAAGCTGAAGAAGCATACACTGCTTTCGCTCCGTCGATGTCGTACTTCTTCTGAGCTTCATGAGCGAGAGTGGCAACAGTGTCATATACCGAATAAGCCGCTGACACAATAAGATTGACATCTTTGATGTTGTAAGGCAGAGAGGGGAGCGCTGCTTCTATGGCATCGAGTCCCATAGAGTTGTGGCTTTCGCCCGGGGCTGCTTTTGAACGGGTGCGGATACCTGTGCGCTTGAGTATCCAGTCTGATGTAAGGCCGTTTACGTCAAGAAAATGGTCGTTGTCCACTCGTTCTGCCGGCACATAATATCCAATGGCGTTTATATACATAGTTCTAATATAATACTTACTTTATTGAAATTCCATCTACGATGTAATCTATCGACTCGCTCAGCAGCCTGCTGTGGTTGGCCTTTTCCTCTGGTTCGGCTTTGACATTGATATAGTCGGTGCCTTGAAATAGCAGAGCGGTAAGAGCCGGCAGGCGGGAGGCTTGTGTGGGGTCAAAAGCGCCGCTTTGAATTCCCTCGGCAAGGATGGCTTTGAGAATTTCAGCTTCCTTAGAGCTGACAATGCGGCGTATACGCTCAATACGCCGGAGATCGCGTATAAACAGTGTCCTTATCGAGTCGTGGCGTCCGGCAAGCTGGGCAACTATGTCAAATCTGCGGCGGAGGCCGAGCCGCAATTTTTCAGCGGGCGGAAGATCGGAGAGCTGTACCTCTTTGAGCTTCTCGACAATACTGTCGCTCTCTTTCTCAATGACGGCATTGTAAATCTCCCTTTTATTTTTAAAATAGGTGTAGATGGTACGTCGCCCTTTGTCCGAAGCGGCAGCGATGTCGTTCATCGTTGTATTTTCCACTCCTTTGTGGGCAAACAATTGTCTGGCGACCTCAATAAGCTTTTCGCGAGTTTTGATTACCATCGGTATCTATTGCACAATATCGTGATTTGTGTGCGAAATTACTCAATTTTCCTTAAATAAGCTGTGGTGTAAGATGATTTTTCTTCTAAAAAGGTTATTAATTAGTATTTTTGCACTCTTATGATACAGCAGAAGTCATTTTTTACTATATTTTTTGGGGTTTGTGCATTGGGTTTTACTCTCACCGCTCAGGAAACCCATACTTTTTCATTACCCTCTCCGGCTCAATCCGGAATATACATTGAAAACATAGCGACCGGGGATGTGCTGCTGGATATTGACGGTGACAAGCCGTTTGTGCCGGCAAGTATTGTCAAGTCTATCACAGCGGCAGCGGCCTTGACTACTCTCGGACCGGACTACCGGTTTGGCACAGATGTGGTGCTCAGAGGCGATGTCAATGGCGGTGTAGTGGCAGGAAATCTTGTGATAAAGGTCAGTGGCGACCCAACACTTGAATCTTCCCATTTCAAGGAGTATTCCGGTTTTACCGATAGTATAGCCAACGCGTTGAGAGCAATGGGTGTGTTGAATATTAAAGGGGATATAGTTGTAGAAACGGACAATTTTCTGGAGCAGGATGTGCCTGACGGGTGGATGGAAGAGGATCTTGCATGGCCATACGGCGCTGGGCACAAATCGCTTAATTTTCGCGACAATAAATTTGTGCTAAGCATGCCTTCGCGCTCGTCTGTGCCTAAAGTTCCGGGTCTTAAAGTCAGATACACTCCGGCAAGCTGTGCCCTGAAAGTAGATAGAAAGCGAGGTGATGACACATATATATTGCGCGGACGTGTGCGCAGGCGGGTTCATGAAGTTGCTCTCGCCAATCCGGATCCGGCTGCTACACTTAAATATGAGTTGTGTCAGAAGCTCGGCAGCGCCGGTATAAAGCATGGCACTGTTCCGGTTAAGGCCTCGTCAAATGAAACGTGTGTGTATACCCACGTGTCTCCTCCGCTGCTCGAGGTGTTGCAGAGCCTGATGTTTCGCAGTGATAACATGATGGCGGAAGGTGCCCTTCGTGCCCTCGCGCCGGGAAAGTCGCGCGAGGATGCCGTAAGTCGCGAGCTTAAAATGTGGGAGCATCGTGACATTGACACCGAACTGATAGCGCTCGAGGACGGCAGCGGTCTATCCAGAAACGACCGTGTCACTCCGTACTTTATGGCTGATATTCTTGTGTGGATGGCTTCTCAGTACTCTGCCACAGACTATGTGTCGCTCTTTCCTAAAGCCGGAAGGGACGGTACTCTGAAATCCTTTCTCAGAGATTCGTCTTTAGAAGGAAGAGTGGCTTTGAAAACCGGAAGTATGAAAGGTGTGCAATGCTATGCAGGATATGTTCTTGGCATGGACGGACTTCCAACCCATGTGGTGATAATCATGATAAACAAGTTCAATTGCAGTCGTTCAAAAGTAAAGGAAGAGGCGGAACGCTTGCTGCTTGATATGTTTGCCGTTGAATAAACCGGCTTTTTTATTTACCTTTGTGCCGTCAATAATACAGAATGTCATGACTAAGGATAATCTTGATGAGCTTCTTGAGCTCACTCTTGAAATGGAGGGTCTTATAAGCCTGATGATCAAACGCGAAGATATGACCCCGCCGAGTGTGTCTTCAATACTCGGACGCAAGGCGGCTCGCTTCAACGAGCTTATTGAGTCTGTTGTGACCGTTGCTGAACCGCGGCCGGTTGCGTCTCAACAAGTTGTAGATTTACAGCCTGAGATTATTGCGGAGCCAGAAGAAACAGTGGAGGAGCATGAGATAGCCGATGCGGTTGAGCTGGAGCAGAAAGAGGATGCCGAACCTATGGCGGAGGAACCGCAGCGCGAGCACAAACCTATGGATGAAAGCGTTGTGGCGAACTGCCCTGAAAGAAAGCTGGTGTTCACGCTGAATGACAGATTTCGCTTCAGACGCAATCTTTTTGACGGCAGCGACGAGGAATTTAACGGTACGCTTAAAATTCTGGGCGGCATGAGTTCTATGGATGAGGTTTCAGACTACCTCTTCAATGACCTTTGTCTGGATGCCGACAATCCCGAGGTTCAAGCCTTTGTCGAGGCTTTGGCTCCTCAATTCAAATGAGCGGATGAGCGGAAAACTTTACATCGTGCCAACTCCGGTTGGCAATCTTGGCGATATGACTCCCCGGGCCATAGAGACGCTTCGCGACTGTGATGTGGTATTAGCCGAGGACACGCGCACAAGCGGTGTGTTGCTCAAGCATTTCGACATAAACACTCCGGTGATGTCACACCATAAATATAACGAGCACACCACTGTGGCTTCTGTCGCAGACCGCATAGAAGGAGGAGACAATATCGCGCTTGTCAGCGATGCCGGCACGCCGGGAATTTCCGATCCGGGCTTTATGTTGTCGCGCGAATGTCGCAACAGGAATATCGAGGTAATTACGCTTCCGGGGTCCACGGCTTTTGTGCCGGCGCTCGTTGACAGCGGCCTGCCGTGTGATCGTTTCAGTTTTGAGGGATTTCTTCCGCAGAAAAAGGGGAGGGCCACACGGTTGGCAGCTATTGCCGAGGATGAGCGTACGACTGTTATATACGAATCTCCATTGAGGCTTGTAAAGACCTTGAGGCAGCTCGCCGAGGTTTGTGGAAATGAACGGCCGGCATCCGTGTCGCGTGAAATATCCAAGTTGCACGAAACAACAGAGAGGGGCACTCTTGGAGAGCTTGCCGGTTTTTTTGAGAAAAACAATCCGAAAGGTGAGATTGTTATCGTTGTTGGAGGGAAAGAGACCGAGCGCCCCGGACCTCACAAAAATAAATATAAGGAAAGCGATAACACCTAAAAGAGTCAGTAATAACATCACGTAGTATCGACTATTAGAATTATTTAGAAGAATGAACATGAAACATTACAGCATTACTGCCATTGTTGCCCTAGCTCTGCTGAGCTCATGCGGCACTAAGGAAAAACTTGAGAAGGCTGAAGAGCAGAACACAGCCCTCAATACTGAGCTGCAGGCTACACTCGCCACACAGGACAGCTTGTTTGCGCTCATAAATGACATCACCGATGGTATGAGTCAGATTAAAGATATGGAGCATATTATAGCTACTCCCGGCTCTCTGACTGATGACAGCAATTCGCGCAAAGATCAGTTGCGCAACGATATGGTTGCCATTCGAGAAGCCCTTCAGCAGCGCCGCGAGCGTCTTGCCCAGCTTGAAGAAAAGCTCAAGCAGACATCAGGCTCCAATAAGACACTGCTGAAGACCATCGACAATCTCAAGGCGCAGATAGCAGAGCAGGAAACAGAAATCGCCACTCTCACCAACCAGCTTTCTGCCGCCCATATCGAGATAGCCAATCTTGGGGCAAAAGTCGATTCGCTCAACACAACAGTAAATACTGTATCGACAGAACGTGAGGAAGCAAGAGCCAAGGCTACCGAGCTTACCGATGAACTCAATACCTGCTTCTTCGCTCTCGGCACTAAGAACGAGCTCAAGCAGCACGATATTATCAAAACCGGTTTCCTGCGCAAAACAAAAATATTGCCCAATGATTTTGAGCGCAGCTATTTCACTCAGGCCGACAAGCGTACTCTTGTAAATATACCGCTTCACTCCAAAAAGGCCAAGGTGCTCACAAACCAGCCTGCCGACAGCTATGAAATTGTTGACGATGGAAATCAGAAGGTTCTGAAAATCAAGGATGCTGCTAAATTCTGGAGCATCAGCAACTTCCTTGTGGTTCAAGTTGATTAAAAAACTGACTTAAAAAAAACTGACTCCCTGCGCTTGATTGAGTGCAGGGAGTCAGTTTTTTTATTTCACACGGTCTGGATTTCTTGCGATAAAATCTTTCCATGACGATGCCGAGGTGCGCGCAAGCGGGCGCGATGATTCATAAAAGTGACAAAGAGCAGCGCCGAGAGCGTCTGTAGAGTCAAGTTGAGGCAAAAGCTGGTCCTCATTTATGTCAAGAATGCGTTTGAGCATTTCGCGCACTTGCTCTTTGGAAGCGCCTCCGTTGCCGGTTATAGCCATTTTGATTTTACGCGGCTCATACTCAGTGATAGGCACATCGCGTGCAAGAGCGGCAGCCATGGCAACGCCTTGAGCGCGTCCGAGCTTGAGCATGGACTGCACATTTTTTCCAAAAAAAGGGGCTTCGATAGCCATTTCGTCCGGTAGATACTGCTCTACAAGCATCAGAATACGGTCGTAGATACGCTTTAGCCGCAGGTAATGGCTTTCAAATTTATTAAGTTCGATGACTCCGAGCGCTATCATAGCGGGCTTCTTTCCCCGTACACCGAGAATGCCGTAGCCCATCACATTTGTGCCTGGGTCAACTCCCATGATTATTTTATCCCAGCCGGTTCTGTTAGAGTCTGTCTCAGTCATTTGATTATTTCCATATATGTCGTGAACCAGACAACGGAATCACCGTGTTCATGGCGCAGAGATCTTAGCAGTCTTGCGCCATCTCCGCTCTCAAACCATATTTTTGCACGTTCGAGTGATTCACACTGCATCTGGACTGCATAACTTGCGGCGCAATCGCTGTCAGCCCCGAGTATTCTGCTGAAAAGGGGAGCTGTAAAGCCCCCCTTTTCGGTTGCATCTTCTAAAAAAACTCCGGTAATCCAGCGACGAAGCTGTGGGTCTGTCTGTGGCTCCACAGCAAAGGTGGTATTGACCAGTGTCATAGGCTGATTAAATCATAGCTGATCCCACTCCGAGGACAACGACTAAAAGGATGTATAGGATTATTACTCCAACGCCACAGAAAAATCCCCATTTAGTCCACTTGCCAGCATCATTTGACGCCTGCTGTGCGGCATCATAGTTGCCGCTGCGGAACAGGCTTTCAACAGATGAAGCCTTGATAATGCCGATGATACCGAAAGGCATACAGCAGAAAAGGGTAACGAGGATTGATTCAACAAGCCATGTTTTGGGAGTAACTGTTGGCTGCTGGGGCTGCTGATAGCCGAATGAAGGCTGCTGGGGGATGGGGTTGCAGCTCTGATAGCCACCATTGGGGGTTGATGCTGCGCTCTGCGCGCCACTGAAAAGTTGAGTATTAAGTTCGGGAACCTGGGCAGCAGGTGTCCAGTTGCCGAGCTGCTCGTTGTAAACCAGTGAATCGGGGGTGATTGCGCGTGCCCTGAGCTCGTCGACTGAGAACGGACCCTCAGGCTGATTCATTGAATTGGCTAAATAGTATTTCATATTCGTGTGATATTATTGGTTTTGAATATTGTCTGATGGGATATCTCTTTCCAGGCGCATGCGCTTCAGAAAGCGTCGGGCAAAACGCAGATGTCTGATCACAGTCGGTGCGGTGCCGTAGTACTTGCTCATGATTCTGAACCTTTCGAGCAGTGATTTCCGCCGATTGGCAGTAGTAAGCCCTTCCATTAGATAATCCGCTATGGGCTCATCGATATACACGTTTTTGCGCGAATGCTGGAGGCAGCGAATGCACCATTCGTAATCAGCTGAATACCTGTAGCTGAGATTATACGGCGAGGCTATTCGCGCAAGCACCACGAATGCCTGATGACACACAACCATTCCTTCTGCGAAACTTTCGTAAGTTAGAGTGGGCGGAGCAATCAGATGTCTGTCAGCAACTTTTGTGCCTTCGCTGTTGACTATGTCGGTCTGTCCGTACACTATACCCGGAGTGTTGTTCTCTCCTATAGCGTTGGCTATGTGGCTTAATGTGTCGGGGGAATGCAGTGTGTCACCGGAGTTGAGAAACAGCAGATATTCTCCAGATGCCATATCCATTCCTTTGTTCATGGCATCATATAGCCCCTTGTCGGGTTCGGAAACGATTTTTGTCTTTTCCGGTCGGCTGTTATCGGTCACTATTCTGATAGTATCGTCCTTTGACGCTCCGTCTATTATAAGGTGTTCATAATCGTCAAACGTCTGAGCTGCTACACTGGCAAGAGTTTTGCCTATAGTATCCGAGGCATTGTATGTGACAGTGATGATGGAAAACAATGGGCTCATTTTACCATCACTTTCTTGGACCAACGGCTGCATTTGACAATATAGCATCCGCGCGGCAACTCAACTCTTTCGCTGCCGCCCGCACCCACTTCAATCGTCTTGACGAGTTGACCGGTAATAGAATAGATGTGAAATTTTTCGGGCTTCTCATCGGCTACAGTGAGCGCAATTCCGTCACTTCCGGCAATAACTGACGCTGTCTGAGTCTCAAGCCGTGATTCTATCTGTTGGGGTTGAGACTCCACGGCGCTAACAGCCGATGTGCCAGCAAGGAAAGTGGCGCAATAAAGCAATATGTGACCTTTCCAGTTCATATTCCAAATATTAGTGCAAAAATATAAATTTTGAACTGTATATGCAAATAATTGTAACTTTTATTATTTGAACCGGGCAAAAAGTGTGGCTGTGAGCCTTAATGGTAGGCAATAATGACTACTGACGGTGACGCGACGGCGCCCCGGATGTTACAAATTCGACCAATATGCCTCCGCCTATTGTTTAAGTCCCTAAAAAATCTTACCTTTGCGGCTGATTTAATGAATTTTTTAGACACTTTATGGATAGTTCTACCGTAGCTCTTGATCTGCTCTTTGAAACGAGCTGGGAAGTTTGTAATAAGATAGGAGGTATCTACACCGTTCTTTCCACCAAGGCCAAGACGCTCCAGAAGCTGTATAAAGATAAGACTATATTTATCGGGCCGGACGTATGGTCTGACGATAATCCATCACCTTATTTTATAGAGACTCCCTCGCTGCTCGGCGCATGGAAGGCCAAAGCCGAACTGCCGGAAGGAGTAAGCGTCAGGACCGGTCGCTGGGATGTGCCGGGAAAGCCGGTCGTCGTTCTGGTGAAGTTCGACGGAATGTTTGCACGCAAAGATTATTATTACGGTGAAATGTGGAAGCTGTTTGGCGTAGACTCACTCAACGCCTACGGCGACTATGACGAATGCTGCGCCTTTTCTCTGGCTGCCGCCGCTGTGATTGAAAGCATCTGTGCGTTTAATAAAATAACTCCCCGGAGCGGTAAGAATGTAATCGCTCATTTCGATGAGTGGCAGACCGGTATGGGGCTCCTTTACGTGAAATGGAAGTTGCCTCAGGTCGCTACAATCTTCACCACGCACGCCACCAGTATCGGTCGCAGCATCTGTGGCAACAACAAGCCTCTCTACGGATATCTGACCGCTTATAATGGCGATCAGATGGCCAGCGAGCTCAATATGCAGTCCAAACACTCTCTCGAAAAAGCAGCCGCGCATGCTGCCGACTGTTTTACTACAGTGAGCGAAGTCACAGCCCGCGAGTGCGAGCAATTGCTTGAAATCCGTCCGCAAGTTGTGACTCCTAACGGATTTGAAAAGAATTTCGTGCCGCCTCGCACCAGATTTCACAAGGAGAGAGCCGCTGCCAGAGCAAAACTGCTCGAAGTCGCATCAGCCCTAACCGGCCGCACCTTTCCGGAGCATACCATGCTTATAGCCACTTCCGGAAGATGCGAGTACCGCAATAAGGGGCTTGACGTTTTCCTTGATTCAATGGCAGCTCTTGACTCACGCGCTCCCGTGCGCCCTTGCATCGCTTTTGTGCTGGTGCCTGCGTGGGTGAAAGAAGCACGCGAGGAGCTTAAAGAATCTCTTGCGTCCGGAAGAAAAGAA
>JAIDJW010000154.1 GCA_029052015.1 Paramuribaculum sp.
CAAAATGAGCGGCGGTGGCAGCGGCAACGGCGGTGTGTTCAGCGTCGGCAAATCAAAAGCCAAGATATTCGACAAGGACAACGATATTAAGGTGACATTCAAGGATGTTGCCGGTCTATCTGAGGCCAAGACCGAAATCGAGGAGATTGTCGAGTTCCTTAAAAATCCGCAAAGATACACCAATCTCGGAGGCAAAATACCCAAAGGCGCGCTTCTTGTCGGCCCTCCCGGAACCGGTAAGACCCTTCTTGCCAAGGCTGTTGCCGGCGAAGCAAACGTGCCCTTCTTCTCGATGAGCGGCAGTGACTTTGTAGAGATGTTTGTCGGTGTCGGAGCCTCGCGTGTGCGCGACCTGTTCCGTCAGGCCAAGGAGAAAGCTCCGTGTATTGTTTTCATCGACGAGATTGACGCTGTTGGCCGCGCACGTGGCAAGAATCCCAACATGGGAGCGAACGACGAGCGTGAGAACACCCTCAACCAGCTTCTTACCGAAATGGACGGCTTCGGCACAAACAGCGGAGTTATCATACTTGCCGCAACCAACCGCGCGGATATTCTTGACAAAGCACTTATGCGTGCGGGACGTTTTGACAGACAGATTTATGTAGATCTTCCTGATCTCAACGACCGTGTAGCCATTTTCAATGTGCATCTTCGCAATATCAAGACCGACTCTACGGTCGATGTTGATTTGCTGGCGCGACAGACCCCCGGCTTTTCGGGCGCGGACATTGCCAATGTGTGCAATGAAGCGGCCCTTATCGCCGCGCGCCATAATGAGAAGAGTGTGGGACGTCAGGATTTCATAGATGCGGTAGACCGTATTATAGGCGGTCTTGAAAAACGCTCTAAAATAACCACCGACGAAGAGAAGCGCTCGATAGCCGTGCATGAGGCCGGTCATGCAACTATCTCATGGCATCTGCAATATGCCAATCCGCTTATCAAGGTTACAATCGTGCCGCGCGGCAAAGCGCTCGGAGCGGCATGGTATCTGCCCGAGGAGCGTCAGATCACTCCCGCACAGGCAATTCTTGACGAAATGTGCAGCACCCTCGGCGGCAGAGCGGCAGAGGAGCTTTTCCTCGGCAAAATTTCCACCGGAGCAGCAAACGACCTTGAGAGAGTGACCAAACAGGCATACGCTATGGTCGTTTACTATGGTATGAGCGACAAACTGCCCAACCTCTGCTACTATGACTCAACCGGTCAGGATTACGGATTCTCTAAACCCTACAGCGATGACCGCGCAAAACTTATTGACGAAGAGGTGTCGCGCATCATCAACGAGCAGTATGAGAGAGCCAAAGAAATTTTGCGCAAGCATGCGGCCGGACATGCCAAACTGGCAGACACTCTGATTGAAAGAGAAGTGATATTCACTGAAGATGTGGAGCATATTTTCGGTAAACGCCCGTGGACCTCGCGCACCGACGAGATTCTTGCAGCTAAGGAATCGAAAAAGACACCGGAAATACCCGAATCCGCAGCAGAAGACAAATCCGGAGACAATAATACTCCCGACAATGATTCTCTTCTGCCGCCACCCTTCAAAGGACTGTCACCTCAACCGGACGATTCAACACCGGAAAAATAGTTATACCGTTTGATACAAAAAAAGCCGACATTTGTCGGCTTTTTGCTTCGCACTTGACAAGATATTGTAATTTTGTAACGCATTACCAGTATTGTGAGAAGATTCTTTGCCATAGCTCTGATTTCAATCATGGCTCTGCTCCCTTTTGCGGGAACGGCGCAAGAGATCACTATGTCTGACTCCACCCCTTCACCGACCAACATGGTGGATTCTCTTGCGATATTGCGCAAAGCCCCGGTATGGCTCAAAAAATATCTCAATTCACTTATTGCCGGCAATGTCGACCGCTCCAGAGAAAAGGTCATAGATCTCAGCTTCGGAATATCTCCGTCATACACACGCGAAGCGTCATTCGGCATCGGTGCTATGTGTACAGCCCTCTATAGAGTTGACCGCAACGACACTCTTAAACTGCCAAGCGACATATTTGCGTGCCTTAATGTGTCACTAAACGGGTTTTATGTGCTCACAGTTACAGGCAACAACCTTTTTCCGGATAACAGAAGCCGCCTCTCCTACCGTGCCGACATCTATAATAAGCGTCTTGATTTCTGGGGAATCACATCAGAAGAATGCGCTCACAATCCGGCGACAAAATATGACAGGCGCAGCATCGCTCTTGAACTGGAATATGTGTATCGTCTGAAACACAATTTTTATGCGGGAGCACACATATTAAGCAACTATACCGATGCCAAGAATCTATGGAAGAAAGAGTATCTTCTCGGAGAACGGCCGCATTATTATGTGACAGGACTTGGATTAAGCCTTGAAATTGATTCGAGAAATAGCCTGGTGACCCCTACCCGAGGCATCCATGTCGCATACACAGCTATGTTTTATCCTAAATTTCTCGGCAACGCCCCATATTTCTTCAACAGTCATACTTTTGTAGCGAATGTGTACACCGGGCTTTGGCGCGGGGCAACCGCCGCATTCGATTTATTCGGAGGCTTCAACAGCTCCAAGGCTCCTTGGACTATGAGAGAGATGCTTGCATCTGACGGCAGGCGCATGAGAGGCTACTATATGGGTAGTTACATCGACAATAGCCAGATTGCACTGCAGGCTGAGCTACGTCAGCATATCTGGAGGAGACTCGGTGTCACTGCATGGATTGGAGGCGCAACCATCTTCTCTTCACTGAAAGACCTGAAACACAAACAAATTACCCCGCAATGGCTGCCCAACGGAGGACTTGGCTTGAGATATGAGTTCAAACACAATGTCAATGCACGCATAGACTTCGGAATAGGACGTCACACCTCCGGCTTTGTATTCGCTGTCGGCGAGGCGTTCTAATCCATTTTTATCTCACACTCCGCCATTTCGTCATACTCTTGCCAGTCCGGGTCGTTTTCACAGTATATTTCCAGCGGAAGTACCGGTAAGTCGGCAAGAGCTTCATTCAGCTTACGACCGAAAATATGCGTGCTCAAGGTATAAAACACCCAGTTGCGCTCTCCGTCACCGGTATACACACCGGTGAGCACTGCAACGGGATCCTTGTCAAACACCGCGACAAGAAGATCCTGGACCCGTTCCATCATTTCGCTGTCCTCACGCTTCGGCATTCCATCCTCGCCGCCGATATATTTCCAGCTCACCTCAACCCGGATGCTGAATCGGGGATTCTCACGAAATTTCTTTATGTCGCGACGACCCGTCACCATCACCAGTTTACCATCTGCAGCTTCCGCCGGCGCTGTCCACCAATCTGCCATAATGTTAAATTCTTTATTTGCTATCAGAACGTAAAGTTATCAAAAAAACTCGGAACAATATGATTTTTGACACTTCAAAATTTGGAGCTTCGGCGGCATCTGAGTAATTTTGCAGGAAAGAACATAATAAAAACATATCACTTATAATGGAAATCAAAGGCAAAGTAATCCTTGCTCTTCCCGAGCAATCGGGTACATCTAAAAACGGCAACTCATGGAAAAAGAGAGAATATGTGCTTGAAACGCAAGACACTTATCCGCGAAAAGTACATTTCGACTTCTTTGGTGAGCGCGCAGACCAGTTCCCCCTCAGCGTCGGCGATGACATTACCCTGTCATTTGATATTGAAAGCCGTGAATACAACGGTCGCTGGTACACCAGCATCCGTGGATGGAAAGCAGAAAAAGCTGGCGCAGGCGCCCCCCCCACTACAATGAGCGAACCTTCTTTCGGCGGCTATACCGCTCCTGAAGCACCAGCGGCTCCCCCCATGGTGCAGCCGGCCGACGAAAACGATGACCTACCCTTCTAATCACCCACATGGAGCAGCGGCTCCGTGACAATCCCCATACCTGAAAGGAACCCCCACCGATGTGCGAGAGTTCCTTTCAGCATATAATGACAATAACCTAAATTTAATAATGATGAAAAAACTTCTTTGCGGCGTTGCAGCCGCAGCGCTTACAGCCGGCTCCGCCCTTGCCGATGAACAGCCGGCATACGTGCCTACTGCCGAAAATCTTCAGGCCCGTCAGGAATTTGCAGACAATGGTTTCGGCATATTCCTGCATTGGGGCATATACAGTATGTTTGCCCAAGGCGAATGGTATCTCAATCACGACAATATCAGCGCCGAAGAGTATGCCAAAGCAGCCGGAGGATTCTATCCCGCCAACTTCAACGCTGCCGAATGGGTGAGCGCCATCAAGGAAAGCGGGGCGAAATACATCACATTCACCACACGTCACCACGACGGATTTTCGATGTGGGACACCGACCAGAGCGATTACAATATCGTTGATGCCACACCGTTCAAACGCGACATCTTAAAGGAGCTTGCCGATGAATGTGAGAAACAGGACATGAAGCTGCATCTATACTATTCGCACATCGACTGGACAAGACCGGATTATCCGTCGGGACGCACCGGCCTCAACACCGGACGCGACACAACTCTGCGCAACTGGCCTGCCTACTATGACTTCATGAACCGTCAGCTCACCGAGCTGCTCACCAATTATGGTAAGGTCGGCGCCATCTGGTTTGACGGCTGGTGGGACCATGATGAAGACAGCGTGCCCTTCAACTGGCAGCTCCCCGAGCAATACGCTCTGATTCACAAATTGCAGCCCCAGTGCCTTATCGGCAACAACCACCATCAGGTGCCCAACGAGGGTGAGGATATCCAGATTTTCGAGAGAGACCTTCCCGGCGAAAACACCGCAGGACTTTCCGGTCAGGCTATTTCAAGGCTACCTCTCGAAACATGTCAGACAATGAACGGAATGTGGGGATATAAAATCAAGGACCAGGACTACAAGAGCACTCCCGAACTGATTGCATATCTTGTCAAGGCCGCCGGTATGGGAGCGAATCTTCTCCTGAACATCGGCCCGCAGCCTGACGGGCAGCTCCCTGTGGCAGCAGTTGCACGCCTAAAGGAAATAGGCCAATGGATGAACAAGTATGGCGAGACTTTCTACGCCACAACAGCAGGTGACTTCGAAGCGCAGGACTGGGGAACATCGACAAGAAAGGGCAATAAGCTCTACCTCCATGTCCTTAACCCCGGCTCATCGGAAATTATTGTGCCGACAAACGCGAAAGTGAAAAAAGCCACCTCTTTTGATACTAAAGAAGCGGTGAAATTCACAAAACGCAAGGAAGGCGGTGTTGTTGTCCAACTCCCCGAAATCCCGGAAGGCACTATTGATTATATTGTCGAACTTGAAACAGCATCTAAATGAAAAGAATCCTTGAAGTGTGCTGCGGCGACATCGACAGCGTCGAAGCAGCTGCAGCGGGAGGAGCTGACAGAGTAGAGCTCTGCTCGGCTCTGGGAGAAGGTGGCGTCACACCCTCTATCGGTCTGATAAGAAGGTCTCTTACTGTACCTGGCATCCGGGTGCATGTGCTCATCCGCCCCCGGGGAGGCGACTTCCTATACACCGCTCAGGAAGTTGACTGCATGGTTGACGACATTGTTGCTGCGCGCGAGGCAGGAGTGCATGGAGTAGTCATCGGCGCTCTCACCCCCGACGGTGATATCGACATGGAGGCTTGCCGCCGCATGATGGATGCAGCCGCCGGCATCAGCGTCACCTTTCACCGCGCTTTCGATATGTGCCGCGACCCGCACAAGGCTCTCGAGGATATAATATCTCTCGGCTGCGACAGAGTGCTCACTTCCGGACAGGCGGCCTCCGCGCTGGAAGGCAAAGAAACTCTCGCCGAAATGGTCAGACAGGCTGCCGGAAGAATAATCATTCTCGCCGGCGCCGGTGTCAGCCCCGACAATGCCGCCGACATCATCGCCGCATCCGGCACCAATGAGATTCATGCCTCGGCACGCCATACCATCGGCAGCGGCATGAAATATCGTCATCAGGGAGTGTCGATGGGCACACCCGGCAGCGATGAGTATTCGCGAAAAGTCACATCTGCCGGCATAGTCAGAACAATTGTAGAAGAAATAAACCGATAAGATGAATATAAAGAGTTTTTCAATAGCTTTTGCTGCCGCAGCATGTTTTGCCGGCGCAAACGCACAGATAGCGACTCCGACCGTAGAGGCTGATTTCAACGCCCGCGTAAAAAGCGTTGCCAATCCGGAGTATTTTCAGGTTTTCAGCCGACAGCTCACACCCGAGCAGAAAGATGCTCTCAAAGTGCTGTACGCATATATGCCTCTGCCGGATATGGCTGACAATTCCGGCGATTTTTTCATTGAAAACGTCGACTATTCACTGAAAGCACGCAAGGAAATGCCCTGGGGAGCATCCGTGCCTGACCGTGAGTTCAGACATTTTGTACTTCCGGTGCGAATCAACAATGAGTATCTTGACGGCTACAGAAAGGTCTTTTATAACGAGCTTAAGGACCGCGTAAAGAATCTTTCGATGAAAGACGCCATTCTCGAAATCAACCACTGGTGTCATGAAAAAGCCACCTATCAGCCATCAGACAGCCGCACTCATTCTCCCCTCGCCACCGTGTACACAGCAATAGGTCGTTGCGGTGAAGAGTCGACCTTCACTGTAGCCGCGCTCAGATCAATGGGCATTCCGGCACGTCAGATCTACACTCCCCGCTGGGCGCACACCGATGACAACCATGCATGGGTCGAAGCCTGGGCCGACGGCAAATGGTATTTTCTCGGAGCATGCGAGCCGGAGCCGGTGCTCAACCTCGGATGGTTCAACGCTCCCGCATCCCGCGGCATGATGATGAACACCAGGGTTGCCGGCAACTATGACGGTCCGGAAGAGGTGATTGCACGCCCGGTAGGCTATACCGAAATTAACGTGACATCCAATTATGCGCCTATTGATACTATCGGCGTGACTGTCACCGACTCAAAAGGCAATCCTATTGCAGACGCCACAGTAAGTTTCCGTCTATATAATTACGCGGAATTCTATCCTATCGCCACGAAAAAGACTGATGCCGACGGCAGAACATCACTCAGCACCGGCCTCGGCGACCTGATTGTGTGGGCGAATGACGGCAAAAACTTCGGCTTTGCCAAAGGCTCTGTCGGCAAAGACAAGAATATCACTGTGACTATCGACAAAACTCCTGCGACAACAGGAGTCATAGAGATGGATATCGTTCCTCCCGTACCCTCCAATAAGCCGGTTGACGTGACTCCGCAGCAGGCCGCTGAAAATGAGCGTCGCAAAGTGTACGAAGACTCCCTGCGCGGAGCTTACACCGCAACATTCATGACTCCGGACCAGAGCGCGGCTCTTGCGACCGAACTCGGAGTCGATGCCGCACGTCTCACCTCTATCATGACCGATGCGCGAGGCAACCATGAAATTATCAGACAGTTTCTTGCCTCCACACCTGCAAATGACAGAGCGCGCGCCATGTCACTTCTTGAGGCAATTTCAATGAAAGACCGGAGCGATATCGCACTCCCGATACTTGTCGACCAGATGACAGCCCCTGCCGGCGAAGGCAGTCTCTACACCTATTATATATTAAATCCTCGTGTAGATGACGAAGCTCTTACACTTTTCCGGTCATATTTCAACAGCAATATCGACAAGAAAACCCTCGAAAGCTACAAAGAAAACCCCGCGAGCCTTGTCAAGGCGGTTGCCGAAGGCATCACAATCATTCCCGACTGGTATCCCGGAAGCGTGCGCATGAGCCCCGAAGCCGTTCACAAAGCAAAGAGAACCAATGCCGCCTCCCGCGACATCTATTTTGTGACACTCGCCCGCACGTCAGGTATCCCAGCGCGAATAGACCCTGTTACCGGCAAAACCCAGTGGGCTAATACTGACGGAGCGTGGATTGATGCCAATTTCGGCGAAAACAAGACAGAAGTATCCACAACAAAGCCTGGAAATCTCAAACTGCTTTTCAATAAAACAGGACGCATTGACGATCCGAGATACTACACTCAGTTCTCACTCTCAAAAATCGTTGACGGAGCTCCTCAACTAATGGGTTATCCCGAGGACGGCACCTGGAAGAGCATTTTTGCTGACGGTACAGAAGTCGACCCCGGCCAGTATATGCTCGTGAGCGGACAGAGAATGGCAGACGGAGGAGTGCTCGCACGCACCGAATTCATCAATATAGAACCGGGGCAGAACGTGGTCGACACTCTGATTCTCCGTCAAGATGACAAAGGCGTGCAGGTTATCGGCAACTTCAATTCCGAGAATCTTTACAAAGACCTCGCCACCGGCGATGAGAAGTCGATATTGTCAACCACCGGCCGCGGCTATTATGTCATCGGTCTGCTGACACCCAACCATGAGCCGACAAACCATGCTCTGCGCGACATCGCCGCCATCAATCCGGAGTTTGAGAAATGGGGTCGCTCCATGATTCTTCTATTCAAAGACGAGCAGGATGCCTCCCGCTTCGACGCCAAGCAGTTGCCGGCACTCCCCTCCACCGCCTCATTCGGCATTGACACCGACGGCAAGATTGCCGCAGAGATTATCGAGTCACTCCACCTGCCCGCAACCGAGCGACCGATATTCATCATCGCCGACACATTCAACCGCATAGTGTTCGTTTCGCAAGGCTACACCATCGGTCTGGGCGAACAGCTTGTCGACACAATCCATCAGCTTAAGGAATAACGATTACTCCACCCTGATACCTCAGGGTACCACACACTATATCATGCCGCTTCGCGAGTGCGTATCATTGCCCGCCCTCACCGAAGCGGCATGATTATTTCAAATTCGAACATTTGCTCAACGAGTTCGTAAAATAATTTTGTCAGTTATCAATTTATAGCTACCTTTGCACCGCAAAAGCCACTTAACAGGAAAGATGCCGGAGTGGTCGATCGGGGCGGTCTCGAAAACCGTTGTGCCCTTGCGGGCACCCAGGGTTCGAATCCCTGTCTTTCCGCTAAAATGGACCGTAAGTCGAATGACTCACGGTCCATTTAAATTTGGAGAGACCTCCGCAGTCGTCATCGCGCTGCCTGGGCAATATACACGTTAACAAGAGATTGCTACAGACTGCAAATCAACTTAGACATAGATTTGTTGCGCTGCAACAATCTCGGTGGTGTTGCTCAAACCACGTGCTGCGCGGTACTCTGTACCGCTTGCGCGTGGCTATAACTGACACGCCGCCATGCGGCTCTCTGCGGCTCTGCCGCTCTTACCCACCGGAAAAAGTCTGCTGACGCGCAAGACTCACTGTCTTTCCGCAAAAAACATTTTAATAAGATAGACTGCAAACAGGCCGGTTCAGAGGATGGACAGAACTTATCACTTTCATTTATTCATCTGTCAGAGCCTTTAAATCGCTCTTCGCGTCTATTGGATTCTTTGGAGACTTGGTCTGGATTAGCATTTCGGTAATACCGGAAAATAGGCCAGCAAGCCCTAAGAAGATATGAAAGCCTTTGTCACTTGTAAAGTCAGAAGCCGACCAATTCATCATGGCATCAACGCTACTGCCAATTATACTCTGATCCTTTATCGGGAATAATAGTGCGATTGAAAGGATTGCCAAGAGAGGGGCTATCATGAATAGCTTGTTTACTTTCCATGTTTCAGCCCATAGGCGATAAGCCATGAAAAGAATCAATACGGCTAAAATTATTTTCTCGAGCCCAAGCATGATGCCCACAGTGCCTATGATATTTGCTCCTCCGAACATGAAGAAAGCCAAAGCGTAACCTGCAACCATAAATGTGGCTTTCATTTCTCTGACGGAAGGTGGAAGCATACCAAAAATCAGAAGCAACGCAAACATAACATTCTGCTTCCAAGCTGCCCCCTCCAGGGTTGACACCGCTGAGGATAATCAACCCCATTGCAATAAGAAAAATGGGGAAAAGAAGATGATCGTAGTTTTTCATATATGGATATAATTTGTTATTAGAATATTCCGAATCGTTTCTTGGGTGCATAGGCTTTTGCTTGCTCCAGCAGCATTACGTCTTGTTTGGCCGCGATAAGAAAAGCAGCATGGACGCGAGGATAGAGCGACTTGATAGCGGCTATACTTTGTTTGCCAAAGGGGGTAGTATCAGAGTTTATTTCTCCCCAAATATATTGTAGGAGGTTGAAGAGTTCTGTCTTTTCGGAGGGAAGTGGATAGGTATTTATGGAGTGAGCAACTTTTCTATCCGTTTCCGGAAGTTTGAGATCGGAAGAATCCGGAATGATTCCTGCAACGGTTTTGAGTGTTCCCGCTATCACACCGCCTGCGATACCTCCGACAAGTTTAGTCGATTTCCCGGCAATCCATCCGCCTACAGAGCCGACAATACCACCTACTTCTCCTTCGAGATTATTCTGGAGGTTGTCGCTAAAGTCATTGACTGCGGTTACGATATTAGAGGAAGCATTCAATGTCTGTTTCACTGATGACATTGCCTTTGCTGCTTTGCCGGTTGGTGTCAACAAGCCAATGACCTCATTTATCCTTTTTTTCTAACTCTGTTATTTGTAGCTCATTATTTAATGTTAATACACATCGAAAAGCCACGCTTTGTGTCAGCTCCCGGGAAATTCGCTGAAATCCACTGATCCTGCCTTGACTTGTTGCCCATCATTTGAGAGTAGAGCGTCGAGTAAACGCTTCCAAAAAATGTCTGCCGATCCTCCCGCGTGACCCCTTGACCGGGCTTCCGCGATACGGTCTGCAATTGCAAAATTACATATAAATTTCAATAAAATGCTAATGTTCTGAAAAAGGCACATTGTTTGTGATGAAGGGTAAAACTTTGGGGCGAGGGGAGGTGTTGTTTGGGTATATAGAAGCAGTATGGAGTATTTGTTTTATATCGGTATCGTGTTGCTGTTCCTGTCGTTTATTCCGCAGATGATGTTGGCAGGAAGGATTACGAGGGAGCGCAAGGAGTTTGAGCGTATGCCGCTGAAGCTCAATGAGGCGATGGCTAAATACCGCAGGCTGCGTATCTATCTGTGGCTGTTTCAGATGGGTTGCATTATTCTGGCGATAATCGGGGTTTTCGCCTAAAGAAACCGCAGTAATGAACGGCTATTATTTCTTTATAGGTGTGTTTGCGGCGCTGGGGCTGTACTGTATGGTCTATGGCGCAATAAAGTTGTGTCGGCTTGACCGGAAGTCAGCTGATTATGCCGAATCGCGCATGAAAGAGCTCAAGAATATTGCTGGCGGTGTGCTTTTTATTATTATTGGCGTACTAATTTACTTTGTGCGCATTATTCACCCCTGGAATATGCGGTGAATAAGTTCTTCACTCTCTTCACTGCCGGGAAGCGCATGGTTAAACATGAATATCAGCTGCGTTTGCTCGGCGGCGAGGGCAAGCTCCTCTGCTTTGTCACGTCTATTCTGATTTCTTCCACATTTTCTGATTTATCTGTTCGACAATTTCTTTCGGATGCTCGCATCCTATCAGATACTGTCGGCCGTTTTTGAGCCTAACCAATAAGCAATCCGAGGCCTTGCCATAATATGCGAAATAGCGGCCTATGCATGGCTCGCGAAACCAGCCCCAATAGCCTAACCATCCTCCGCTGCCGCATATCCGGCGCTCCGACATGGTGGGCGGGCAAAGCATAACTGATTCTATCTCGCCAAGGGGTATGGATTTGATTGCGAAGGGACGGTGAATATCGAGGCTATTTTCGTCAACGGACACCGACAGCGGCATATAAAAGAGCGCCAAAAGGCATAGAAGCGCCATTATAGCCACCGCAAAAAGTGCAAGTTCGCCCTCGCCTTTCTTCAATCCCCACAGCGCCATGCCTGAGAGGAAAGCGAGCACGGCTACTGATATCGAAAGGCTGTAGCCGCTAAGTGTCACTTTCTGTTTCATAAGCAACTCATTTTTGACTTTAGTATGGCAAAGGTAAATAAAAAACATGATTTTTATGTACCTTTGTAGTGTAATGAACCAAGACTATCTATCTCAATTAAACGAACCTCAGAGGGATGCGGTGACTTATACCGATGGTCCGGCGCTCGTGATTGCGGGAGCCGGCTCAGGCAAGACCCGCGTCCTCACCTATAAGATTGTCCACCTGCTGCATCAGGGCTATGAGCCGTGGCGCATACTCGCCCTGACGTTCACCAACAAGGCTGCGCGGGAGATGCGTGAGCGCATCGAGCAGCTTGTGGGAGCACCGACCGCATCCAAGCTGTGGATGGGTACTTTTCACTCTATCTTCGCGCGGATGCTGCGCACCAATGCGGAGCGCGTGGGCTACAAGAGCAACTTCACGATATATGACACGGCAGACAGCAAATCGCTTGTGAAGACCATTATTAAGGATATGGCTCTGGACGAGAAGGTGTATAAGCCGTCAACCGTGCTCTCGGCGATTTCCACCGCAAAAAACGCACTTATATCGCCAGAAAAGTATGTGACTCTTCAGGATGTGATGGAAGCTGACAAAAATGCGCGCCGACCGATGACCTACGCCATCTACCGCACCTACCGCAACCGATGCGTCGCTTCGGGAGCGATGGATTTTGACGACCTGCTTTACTATACCAATCTGCTGCTTAGAGACAATCCAGATGTGCTTCACCACTATCAGGACTTTTTCCGCTATATCCTCGTTGACGAGTATCAGGACACCAATTTCGCGCAGCATGTGATAGTGTCGCAGCTCACGCGCGAAAACCACAGTCTGTGTGTTGTCGGCGACGACGCGCAGAGCATCTACTCGTTTCGCGGCGCGAATATCCGCAATATCCTCAATCTGCGCAACGCCTATCCGGACCTGCAGATATTCAAGCTTGAGCAGAATTACCGCTCGACCCAGCATATCATCAATGCAGCCAACTCGCTCATAGAAAAAAACACCGAGCAGATACGCAAAAACGTGTTCTCCAAAAACGAGCCGGGCAAGAAGGTTGAAGTTGTGCAGAGCTACAGCGATTTTGAAGAGAGCTTTCTGGTAGCAAACCGTATATCGCAGGTGAAAATGGACACCGGCGACTCGTTTGACGAGTTTGCAATCCTTTACCGCACCAACGCACAGAGCCGTATTCTTGAGGAATCGCTGCGAAAACGCAACATTCCTTACCGGATTTTCGGCGGTCTGTCGTTTTATCAGCGCAAGGAAGTAAAGGATGCCATAGCCTACTTCAGACTGAGCGTAAATCCCGCCGATGATGAGGCGCTGAAGCGCATAATCAACTTCCCGGCGCGAGGCATCGGCGAAACCACTGTCGCCAAGATAGTCAGAGCGGCGATAGACAATTCCGTGAGTATGTGGACGGTGATTGATGAGCCTGACAAATACTCGCTTGAGGTCAATTCGGGCACATTGCGCAAGCTTGCCGGATTCCACGACCTCATATCATCTTTTACAGAAATGAATGAAGCCGGAAATGATGCCGAAACCGTTGCCAAAGAGATAATCCGCCGCACTACCCTCATGAGCATGCTGCTGACTGACAGAACTCCCGAAAGCATATCCAAACAGGAAAACCTCAGCGAGCTTCTTGCCGGCGTGAAGGAGTTTGTTGACACACGCCGCGAGGAGGG
>JAIDJW010000155.1 GCA_029052015.1 Paramuribaculum sp.
GATTATAAACCTTGTTTTACCATAGCTTTATTTCGCTGCAATGCAAGAAGAAACCTACCACATACCCGCTTTGCTTCCCCAGGCTCTCGAGGCTCTTGCCATAAGGCCCGACGGAGTGTATGTTGACGCTACTTTCGGAGGTGGCGGTCATTCGCAGGCTATTGTGCAACTTCTTGGTGATGAGGGACATCTTTATTCGTTTGATCAGGATGAGGATGCGGTGAAGAGAGCGTTTGAGGACCCGCGGTTTACAATTGTGTACTCTAATTTCCGCTATCTGTCAAATTTTCTCCGCTATTACCGGGTAGACAAGGCAGATGGCGTTCTCGCCGACCTCGGTGTGTCGTTTCATCACTTTGACGATGCGGACCGAGGGTTCTCCTTCCGCTGGAGCGGAGCTCTGGATATGCGCATGAACCGCAAGGCTCCGATGAGTGCGGCGCAGTTTCTGGCAGAAGCGTCTGAAGAGAAAATAGCCGACACGCTCTACCTCTACGGCGAGGTCAAAGCCTCAAGGCGTATAGCTGCGGCGATAGTCAAAGCCCGCCAGCAAGGTGGGGTAGGCACGGTTGAGCGGCTTCTTGAAGTAGTGAAGCCGTTTGTGAATCCACGGCAGGAGAAAAAAGAGCTGTCGATGATATTTCAGGCGCTGCGCATAGAGGTGAACGGCGAGCTGGATGCCTTGCGCAGCTTCCTGGAGCAGAGTGCGTCGGTTGTCAGGCAAGGAGGCAGGCTCGTGGTCATAACCTACCACTCGCTGGAGGACAGGATGGTGAAGAACTTCATGCGCACAGGCAATGTGGAGGGCAAGGACAGCAAGGATTTTTTCGGCCGAAGCGAAGCTCCGTTCAAGATATTGGGCTCAAAACCCATAGTGCCTGATGCTGCGGAGATTGAGCGCAATCCGCGCTCGCGCAGCGCCAAGCTCAGGGTGGCGCAGAGACTGTAAGACACACACGCACACATCGCACACACACACAACAGCACTCGCAATGGCAAAGAAAAGTGATAAGGATACAGAGGAATACGGCTGGCTTGGAAGGCTGATTTACGGTCAGGTGATAAGTCTTGACTTTTTCAAGCGGCACTGGCTTGTGGTCTTCACCACCGTGATAGTGATAATGCTTTATATAACCCAGAAATATAACTGCCAGACAAAGATGGAGGAGATACGTCGCCTCAACACCGAGCTCGAAATCGTAAAGACTGAGCATCTCAGAGTGAGAAGTATGTACATGAGCAACACACGCGAGTCGTCGATGCAGCATCTAATAGACTCTCTCGGACTTAGCCTCCGTGTGCAGGAGCAGCCACCCTTTAAACTTGACGCGAAATGAAAAAGAAGTCGAACAGAAAGCACATACTGTTTCGTTACGGCATTATTGTAGGCTGTATTCTGCTGCTCGGCGCGGGAATAGTCTATAAGCTCGTCGACACAACTGTAATCAGCGCCGGCGAATGGAACAAGAAGGCGATGGAGGAGCTGTCGCGAAGCGATACCATTATCCCTGAGCGCGGCAATATTCTTGCGGCAGACGGCAGCATTCTCGCGGCCAATCTAAAGTATTACACAGTGAGGATAGACTTCCGCTGCGAGAAGTTTATGGAGGCGAAGTTTCGCAATGCCGTAGACTCGATAGCCGACAGCATGGCCGTATATTTTCCCCGGCGCACAGCCGCTCAGTGGCGCGAGCATCTCACCAAGCCGCTCGCGAAGCCGAAAGCGAAACGTCCGAGAGCATACAAGCTGATTGACAATATAAGCTACGCCGATTATCGCAAACTGCGCACATTTCCGTTCTTTTCCATCCGCAACCGCAACCGCAACGGTCTTAGCGTGGAGGACAAGATGCGCAGGGTAAACCCCTACGGCGACATGGCGCGCCGAAGCATCGGAGGAGTCGGAGCGACCGCGCAGTGCAGGGAGGTGCACGGAATCTCGGGGCTTGAAAAGGCTCTCGACTCGCTGCTTTACGGCAAAACCGGCTTGTCAAAGAAAGTGCCGCTGACCAAAGGCATTGTCAACTGGACCGATGTGCCCGCCATCCCCGGCTACAATATCCGCACGACTATCGACATAAAGATGCAGGATATTGTGGAGAATGAGCTTAACAATGTGCTTGCCTTCTGCAATGCCGATTGGGGAGTCGCTGTGCTGATGGATGTTGCCACCGGCGATATAAAGGCAATATCCAATCTTGAGAAGAATCCCAATGCCGACAATTATATCGAGGGAATGAACCGTGCAGTGCTCGGCTATGAGCCGGGGTCGGTTGTCAAGACTATTTCGATGATGATCGCTCTGGAGGACGGTATAGTGAATAATCTCGACGAGGTGCTTGTGACCGGCAGCTCGTTTGCTTACGCCGGAGGCCGCCCAATCACCGACTCTCACGGCGTTGCGTCCCTCACCGTCAAGGAGGTTATCGAGCGGTCAAGCAATATAGGCATGGCTAAGATTATCACCCGCAAGTACGATTCAAATCCCGGCGGATTTTATGCCCGCCTCAAGGAGATTGGATTTCTGGAGCCGTTGAACACCGGTATTGCGGGCGAGTGTGTGCCGCGGGTCGACAGTGTGCCCAGCAACCGCGGCGGACGTATCGCCCTCTCGCGTCAGTGCTACGGCTACGCCACGGAGATACCGCCGCTCTACACCCTGTCGATATATAATGCGATTGCAAACGGCGGCAAGTATGTGCGCCCGCGCCTCGTTAGCCGGCTTACCGGCGAAGGTGTCGACTCCATACTGCCTGTGACCTATATACGCGACAGAGTGTGCAGCGAAGTTAACGCAGAGAAGATGCGGACCATGCTCACAAATGTTGTGTGGGGCGACCACGGCACCGGCAAGCGCCTGCGCAACGACAAGGTGCGCATTGCCGGCAAAACCGGTACCTGCTACATGATTGAGGGCGGAGCTTACAATACCTCCAAAAAACGACTCGCATTCTGCGGATTTTTTCCGGCGGAAAATCCCAAGTACTCGTGCATTGTGCTGACCTGTAATCCCAAGCAGAATGCCATGGGTGCGGCGAGCACAAGCGGCGAGGTGCTCAAGAATATAGCGATGAAGATGTACTCGCGCGGTATGCTTGACAACAGCTCCGACTATCGGGCAGAGCCGGCAAAGGTTGACCCGCCGGTGCTCTATGCCTCGGCAAGCGCGTCAAAAATACATAATGTAAGCAATAGTATCATCGGAGGCAATCACAAGAGTCTCGCTCGTCCGGCTGCGCATAAGGGAGGAGTGCCGAGCGTGGTAGGCTACGGTCTGCGCGATGCCATAGCCACCCTTGAGCATGCCGGATATAATGTTGAGTTTCACGGTGCGGGGTATGTGGCGTCGCAACTTCCGTCCGCGGGCAAGGAAATGGCAAGAGGATCAAAAGTAACACTCTCTTTACGAGAATAAAGGAAATAAGATATGAAACCACTGACACAATTACTGTCTGCAATATCCATCGAGGAGATTATAGGCAACAAGGATATAATGATAAGCTCTGTGGAGTGTGATTCCCGCAGAATTCAGCTCGGTTCGCTTTTTGTTGCCGTGCGCGGCACGAATGTCGACGGTCACCGGTTCATACCTATTGTCACAGTGGGTGGCGTAGCTGCTATTGTGTGCGAGGAGCTGCCCGAGCGTCTTGAATCGAATGTCACATATATTAAGGTGTCCGACTCTGCCGTGGCACTCGGCTTTCTAGCCTCCAGATGGTATGGCGACCCTTCGCGCAAGCTCAAGCTCGTAGGTGTTACCGGCACAAACGGCAAGACTACCACAGCCACACTTATATATGAGATGATGCGTCTGAACGGTTACAAGGCAGGATTGCTGTCCACCGTATGCAATTATATCGATGATGAGGCTGTGCCAACAAGCCAGACTACCCCCGATCCGCTTACGCTCAACGCGCTGCTCGCCCGCATGGTTGAAGCCGGGTGCGCATACGCGGCTATGGAAGTGAGCTCACACGCTGCACATCAGCACCGAATCGCCGGGCTGCATTTTGCCGGCGGCATATTTACCAACCTCACGCGCGACCACCTGGACTATCACAAGACGGTGGACGCATACCTGAAAGCCAAGAAGTCATTTTTTGACATTTTGCCGAAAGATGCTTTCGCACTCACCAATATTGACGACAAGGTAGGTGAGGTTATGCTGCAGAACACAATGGCGTCGCGCTACTCGTACTCGCTGCGTCAGATGGCGGATTTTGCCGGACGCATAATCGAGAGCCGCATTGACGGCACTCTCATGAGCTTTAACGGCCATGAGGTGGAGGTGCTGTTTACAGGGCGCTACAACGCCTACAATCTGACAGCCGTGTATGGCGCTGCGATACTCCTCGGCTTCGACAAGGATACGGTGCTCACCGACATGAGCCGCCTTGTGCCGGTAGCCGGTCGTTTCCAGACTTTCCGCTCGCCGGGAGGTATCACTGCGGTGGTGGACTATGCCCACACACCCGATGCAGTTGTGAATGTGCTGACCGCTATCCGCGAGGTTGTAGGCACCAGGGGGGCTATAATCACGGTAGTGGGAGCGGGAGGCAACCGCGACAAAGGCAAGCGCCCCATTATGGCTAAAGAGGCGGCGACACGCAGCGACCGCCTCATCCTCACCTCTGACAATCCACGCGACGAAGAGCCTCTCGATATCCTGCACGACATGGAGGCGGGACTTGACGACACCACACGTCCAAAGACCCTGAGCATAGCCGACAGGCGCGAGGCTATCCGCGCCGCTGCAGCTCTTGCAAAGGCGGGCGATGTAATTCTCATTGCGGGCAAAGGGCATGAGGACTATCAGGAAATCAAGGGTGTCAAGCACCATTTTGATGACCGCGAGGTTGTTGCGGAAGTGCTGCGTACATTATAATAAGTCATCTTCATTATCATGTTGTATTATATATTCGATTATCTGGCGGATACCGGTTTTCCCGGAGCGAGGCTGATGGATTATATCACTTTTCGCTCCGGAGCGGCTTTGCTGCTTTCATTGTTTATAGCTCTTGTGTTTGGCAGGCGTATCATCGACCGCCTTCAGCTCATGCAGGTTGGCGAGATTATACGTGACCTCGGTCTGGAAGGACAGATGCAGAAAAAGGGCACTCCTACCATGGGCGGCGTCATCATCATCATTTCGATTCTGGTGCCCTGTCTGCTGTTTGGCGACCTGTCAAGCATCTATATGCTGCTGATGATTATCGCTACATTATGGCTCGGAACTCTCGGATTTATGGACGACTGGCTCAAGATGAAGCACCACAACAAGGACGGCATGAGCGGCAAATTCAAGATTGTCGGTCAGGTGGGTCTGGGTCTGATAGTCGGACTGTCGATGTGTCTCAGCCCCGACATAGTGATGCGCGAGAATATCGAGACGATAAATGTTGAAAATTCGGAAATAACTGTGTCCTATCGCAATGAAGATGTCAAGGCGGCGCAGACAACAATTCCGTTTGTGAAGAACAACAACTTCGATTACGCATATCTCACCCAGTGGATGGGCAAGTATGCGGTTACCGGCGGATGGATAGTGTTTGTGCTTGTTGTGATACTCGCGGTCAGCGCCACTTCGAACGGCGCTAATCTTACCGACGGGCTTGACGGCTTGTGCACCGGAGTGTCGGCGATTATCGGTGTCGCGCTGGCGATAATGGCATATCTGGGAGGCAATATAATCTATTCCTCCTACCTTAATATAATGTATATTCCTGGCAGCAGTGAGCTGGTGGTGTTCATGGCGGCATTCATAGGGGCACTGATAGGTTTCCTGTGGTACAACGCTTATCCCGCCCAGGTATTCATGGGCGACACCGGCAGCCTGACAATAGGCGGCATCATAGCGGTGTTTGCCATTCTGATAAGAAAAGAGCTGCTGATTCCGCTGCTTTGCGCCATATTCTTTGTTGAAGACCTGTCGGTGATGCTTCAGGTGGCATATTTCAAATATACCAAGAGACGCACCGGAGTCGGCAAGAGGATATTCAAGATGACGCCTCTACACCATCATTTCCAGAAGCCGGGCAACAGCGGAATAGAGGCTCTGCTTCAGGCTCCGCTGAGAGCCGTGCCTGAAAGCAAGATTGTTGTCCGTTTCTGGATTGTGGCTATATTTCTTGCTGCGGTGACATTTGTAACATTGAAAATAAGATAAGCAATGGATTGCAATAACAATACAAAGCGCCTGGTGGTGCTGGGCGGCGGAGAGAGCGGCGTGGGTGCCGCTATACTCGGCAAGGACAAAGGGATGGATGTCTTTTTGTCGGATTTCGGAAGTATACCGGAGAAGTATCGCGCTATGCTTGATGCAGAGGGCATAGAGTGGGAGCAGGGCGGTCACACAATGGACCGCATTCTTGCCGCCGACGAGGTGGTGAAGAGCCCGGGCATTCCGCCCACCGCACCGGTGATGAAAGCTATCTTTGAGAAGAATATCCCCGTTATATCTGAAATAGAGTTTGCCGGCCGCTACACCGATGCCAAGATGGTGTGCATCACCGGCAGCAACGGCAAGACCACCACAACATTGCTGACCTACCATATTCTCCGCGACGCGGGTATAAATGTCGGGCTTGCGGGCAACGTGGGCAAAAGCCTGGCGCTTCAGGTGGCGCGGGAGCATCATGATGTATATGTCATCGAGCTGTCGAGTTTCCAGCTCGAGAATATGTATGATTTCAAGGTCAACATCGCTGTGATGCTCAACATCACTCCCGACCATCTTGACCGCTATGACTACAAGATGGAGAACTATGTGAAGGCCAAGTTCAGAATAATACGCAACCTCACGCCGGAAGATGCTTTCATCTATTGGCAGGACGACCCTGTGATACAGAGCCAGATGGCGCAGATAGCCACAGAGGCGCAGCTCTTTCCCTTCACCGACCATGCCGAGCCTCACGCCCATGCATACGTTGACGAGGACGACAGCGTGGTGTTCGAGACACCCGACACCTCGATGCGTATGCCGCGCGCAGACCTGTCGCTCAACGGACTGCACAATCTCTACAACTCTATGGCTGCCGGTCTGTCGGCTTGTCTTCTCGATATAAAGAAGGAGGATATACGCCGCGCGCTGTCGGACTTTGAGGGAGTGGAGCACCGCCTGGAGTTTGCGGGCGAGGTTGACGGAGTGCGCTATATCAATGACTCCAAAGCCACGAATGTCAATTCATGCTGGTATGCGCTTGAAAGTATGCCGGCAAATACCGTGCTGATTCTCGGCGGCAAGGACAAAGGCAACGATTACACCGAGATAGAGCCTCTGGTAAAGGAGAAGGTCAAGGCGATAGTGTGTATGGGCAAGGACAATGCCAAGCTCGAGAGCTTTTTCGAAGGCAAAGTGCCGGCGCTTGTTTCCACGCACTCACTTGATGAGGCCATGGCGGAGTGCCGCCG
This sequence comes from Paramuribaculum sp., assembly GCA_029052015.1. GTDB lineage: Bacteria > Bacteroidota > Bacteroidia > Bacteroidales > Muribaculaceae > Paramuribaculum. The sequence continues at coordinate 7,411 of JAIDJW010000155.1, forward strand.
GCTTGCTTCGCCGGGCGACACCGTGCTTCTGTCGCCATGCTGCGCGAGCTTCGACCTATTCAGCAGCTATGAGGATAGAGGCCGCAAGTTCAAGGATGCAGTCAAGAAAATGAAAGAACAATAAAGGGAATTATGGAAATCAATCCGTTGTCAGCCATACCGTCTTCCGAGCCTGCGTCAGCGCAGAAGGAAGTGAGAGAGGATGCGGTCGAAACCAAAAGCGACCGTCATATCTGGGGTATATACATATTTCTGTGTCTGATTTCACTCATAGAGCTGTACAGTGCGTCCTCTCGCGAGGTCGCATCGTCCTCGATGGGTGTTTTCGGACCTGTTGTGCGTCATGCGTTCATGCTCGCCGCGGGGTGTGGCATCATATTGCTGCTTCAGCGGGTGCATTACCGCAAATTCATAGCGTTCATACCGGTTTTCGCTTTTATAAGCGTTGTGATGATGCTGTATGTGATGTTTTTTGGCGAGATTGTCAACGGCGCGCGCCGCAGCTTTTCGCTTATGGGCATAACTATCCAGCCGTCGGAGTTTCTGAAACTGAGCGCCGCGCTTGTCATAGCGCTGATAATGTCAAAGACCCAGATAAAAGGGGGCGTGAAGAAAAATGGCGTGATAGTATCTGCGGTCATCGTCATAGTGTTCGGCTCTCTGCTCATCAAGCAAGGTCTTACAAACACGTTGCTGCTTATGGCGATAAGCCTTTCGATGATGGTTATCGGCGGAGTGGAATGGAAGAAATTTCTGATGGTGCTGCTTGTCTACGGTGTGTTCGTGGGTTTTTACGGAATTTATAAGCTTACGAATGATGAGCCGGAAGCGAAAACAGAAAATATCGAGGCTGTCGAAGCTACGGCAACTGAAGGACGTGGTGGCACTTGGGTTAACCGAATAGCCCGCTGGTCGGGTGACGGCAAACCGAAATATACTCAGAAAATAAATGCCGAAAACCGTCAGGAGATGTATTCCTTCATGGCGCAGGCAAATGGCGGAGTGGTAGGAGTGTTTCCCGGCAACAGCCGTGAGACAGCCCGATTGCCGCTTGCATTCTCCGATTTCATATATGCCATTATAATCGAGGACATGGGGCTGATCGGCGGTCTGTTTGTGCTCGCCCTATATCTGTGGCTGCTCGGAAGAGCGAGCGCCATAGCGTCGAAATGCTCGCGCGCGCTGCCGGCGCTGCTTGTGATAGGCATGGCTGTGATGATAGCCTTTCAGGCGCTTTTCCACATGGCTATCGTCAGCGGTCTCGCGCCGGTGAGCGGTCAGCCGCTGCCGCTGATTTCAAAAGGAGGCACGTCGATATTGATTACCTCCATAGCATTCGGCGTGATGCTGAGTGTGAGCCGCTTCGCCGTGCGCAACGGCAAGCGCCAGGATATCAAGAATGAAATAGATGTGCTGCCGGAGGAGATGCGTGCCGATAATCCCACAATGCTTCAGTGATATGGACAAGAAACCGATGAGAGTACTGATAAGCGGCGGAGGCACGGGAGGTCATATCTTTCCCGCGTTGTCAATCGCCGATGCCCTGAAGAGACGCGATGCCGAAACGGAAATACTGTTTGTTGGCGCGCAGGGGCGCATGGAGATGGAAAAGGTGCCTGCTGCCGGCTATGATATAATCGGGCTGCCGGTCGCGGGGTTTGACCGCAAGCGGTTGTGGCGCAATGTGGGAGTGCTGATAAAGCTTGCAAAGAGCCTTGCGAAAGCTAAAAAGGTTGTGAGAGATTTCAAGCCTGACATAGCTGTAGGCGTGGGCGGTTATGCCAGCGGTCCTGTGCTCAAGCAGGCACAGCGCAGAGGCATACCGACAGTGCTTCAGGAGCAGAATTCATACGCGGGAGTAACCAACAAGCTGCTTGCAAAGAAAGCATCGTTGATATGCACCGCATATCCGGAGATGGAGCGGTTTTTTCCTGCCGGGAGAATTGTGCTCACGGGCAATCCGGTAAGGGCTGCGCTGCTTGAGTGTGCCCTGGGCCGCGACGAGGCGGTGAAGTCACTCGGGTTTGACCCTGCGAAGCCGCTGCTCTTTGTTACCGGCGGCAGTCTGGGTGCAAGAACTATAAACGACAGTGTGGCAGCCTCGCTAAAGACCTTTGAGGAGGCGGGAGTGCAGGTGCTGTGGCAGACCGGCAAGCTGTATGCCGAGGAATGTGCCGGTAAGGCGAAGGGTTACGGCAATGTAAAGGCGATGCCTTTTATAGCGGATATGGCAACAGCCTACCGCGCGGCAGACCTCGTTGTAGCGCGTGCCGGGGCAGGCACCATCTCCGAGCTTGAGCTGCTCGGCAAGCCTGCGGTGCTGATACCGTCGCCCAATGTTGCCGAGGACCATCAGCGCAAAAACGCCGAGGCGCTGTCAAGCCGCGGAGCTGCGGTGATGATTGCTGATGCTGATGCCGTTGATAAACTTGCGGCGGAAGCGACCGCGCTTATAAATGACAAAGAGAGGCTTGCCTCACTCAGCGCCGCTGCAAAATCGCTCGCCAAAGAGGGGAGTGCCGACGCAATAGCTGAAGAAATATGTTCAATAGTGAAATCGCAACAGATATGAAACCGGAGTCATCGCTATCCAATAAGACTAATGTGTATTTTGTCGGTGCCGGAGGCATCGGCATGGCGGCGCTTGAGCGCTATCTCCTTGCCAAAGGGCTTAAGGTGGCGGGCTATGACCGCACGCGCACAGATCTTACCCGCGCTCTGGAAGCTGAGGGTGTTGGCATGACCTACGGCGGCGAGGCAGAGGAAATACCTGTGCAGTTCCGCAATCCGGACACCACATTGGTGGTTTATACTCCCGCGGTGCCTGAATCACTGCCGATATTCAAGTGGTTTGCCGACAACGGTTTCGAGATAGTCAAGCGTGCCCGTCTGCTCGGCGAGATAACCCGCATGAGCAAGGGGCTGTGCTTCGCCGGAACGCATGGCAAAACCACAACATCATCCATGGCAGCGCATGTTCTGCATAGCGGAGCTACAGGCTGCAGCGCGTTTCTCGGCGGAGTGCTCAGAAATTACGGCACCAATTTCCTGCTAAGCGACAGCTCGCCTTACACAGTGATAGAAGCCGATGAGTATGACCGCTCCTTCCATCATCTGTCACCGTATATAGCTGTAATCACGGCAACAGACCCTGACCATCTGGATATTTACGGCACGGAGGAGGCATATCTTGAGAGCTTTGCCCATTTCACAGAGCTGATTCGCCCGGACGGGGCGCTGATAGTGCATACAGGACTTAAGCTGAAGCCTCGCCCCGGTGAAGGAGTGAGAGTCTACACATATTCACGCGACAGCGGAGACTTCCATGCCGCAAACATTCGCAGGGCTGAGGGCAGAGTAGTTTTCGACTTTATCGCTCCCGATGGAAGAATCGGCGACATAGAACTCGGTGTGCCCGTGGAGATAAATATCGAAAACGCCATAGCCGCGATTGCGGCAGTGTGGGTAGCCGGCGAGGCTGATGAGGCTACCGTGCGCAAGGCCATCGGTTCGTTTCAGGGGCCGAAACGCAGGTTTGAATTCCATCTCCGCGAATCAGGCCCTCATGGCAGAGCTGTGATAGATGACTATGCCCATCATCCAGACGAGCTGAGGGCTTCCATACAGTCGGTGAAGTCGTTATATCCCCACCGGAAGCTCACAGTGGCTTTCCAGCCTCATCTCTACAGCCGCACCCGCGACTTTGCAGGAGAGTTTGCACAAGCGCTTTCGCTTGCCGACAGCGTGATACTGCTCGACATCTATCCGGCGCGCGAACAGCCTATACCCGGAGTGACTTCACAGATTATATTCGACAGCATAACTTGTGCCGACAAAAAGCTAATTGGCAAAAAAGACTTTGTGGAAGAGATTAAAAATCGTAATTTTGAAATTTTGCTGACAGCGGGAGCCGGAGATATCTGCGACCTGCTGCCGCAGATAGTTGAAAACGTCACAGAATCATGACCCAGCGAAAAACGGATATTCATGCCAAGCAGCGGCATAAACGTCGCCGGCGCACCGCCATAGAAGCAGTGGTGGCGGTGGCGCTTGCTTTGTATCTGGTTGTGACTCTCACCGTTGCCGCCAATGTTGGTGACGAGCGGCTGTGTAGCGGCATGCGCATAGCTGTCAACGACACCGCGTCCCATAAATTCGTTACGGCGGCGGAGCTTGCAAAAGAGCTTGGCGCAGTGCCTGCGGCGGCAAAAGGGATGAGGCTGCTTGACGTGAATACAGACAGCATAGAGCGTCTGCTCAACTCTATAGACAAGATAGAGGATGCCTCTGTGGTGAGGCTTACCGATGGCTCGGTGATGGTGACTGTGAATCCGCTCCATCCAGTGGCGCGAGTGTTTGACAGCAAAGGGTCATATTATATCAACCGTGTCGGCAAACGTATTACAGCCGATGCGCGTTATCATCTTGATGTGCCGGTGATACAAGGCGATTTTGTCGATTCGGTTTTTGCCGCCACTTCGGTTTTGCCTCTGATTGAATATATTTCGCGGGATTCGGTGTGGAATTCTTTTGTGTCGATGATAAAAGTCGATTCGCCGAGCGATATAATACTTGTGCCTATAGTGAGGGGACAGGTGATAAATTTTGGCAGGGCTGACGGTTTTGAAGATAAATTCGCACGTCTGAAGAGAATGTATGCCGAGGTCCTTCCGGTGAAAGGCTGGAGCTACTATGACACTATTTCCGTTAAATGGGACGGTCAGATAGTTGCCACACGCCGCCATAAGAAGCTGCCTGCGCCTAAGTTTGCCGATGACGACGAGGTGGAAGATGTTGCAGTCGATGCCATGCTCGCCGGCGACAAGGTGGCTCCGGGACAGGTTATTCCCGGCAAGAAGGCGAAGGATGACAAGCCGATACCGGCGGCGGTAAAGAAAGGAAACTGAGAAAATAATAAAAACATATATACAGCACAATGGACGAAAAATACGTAATAGCTCTTGAGGTGGGCAGCTCCAAGATAAGCGGGGCTGTCGGCAGGGTAGACGATGCCGGTGTTCTCACTGTGACGGCGGTGGAGGAAGAGCCGCTGGTCGACAGCGTGCGCTACGGTCAGCTCAGCAATGTGAAGGTTGCCGCCGGACTTGTTGAGCGTATTCTCCGCAAGATAGAAAACAGAGTGTCGCCACGCAAGGTATGTGCGGTGTATGTCGGCATAGGAGGCCGCTCGCTGTGCTCCGTGCCTGTGGAGGTGGAGCGTAAGCTGCCCCCTGAAACAGAAGTCACCGCCGACCTGCTCAACCGTCTCAAGCTCGAGGCTCGTGCCGGGGCTGACGTGGATAAAGAGATTCTGGATGTTGTGCCGCGCGAATATTTTATCGACAATTCAAGAGTGGAGGGCCCTGAGGGAAGGGTGTGCTCGACAATACGTATGGCGGCAAATCTCATAGTGTGCCGTCCGCAGCTTAAGCGCAATCTCGACCTGCTTGTTGACGACAAGCTCAGGCTCAGGGTTGCCGCATATATCACCCGTCCTCTTGCCGAGGCTGCGCTTGTGCTGACACAGGATGAAAAGCGCCTGGGCTGCATGATGGTGGATTTTGGTGCCGAAACAACGAGTGTTGCCATCTACCGGCATGGTTCGCTGAACTATCTCGCCACCCTGCCGCTCGGGTCGCGCAATATCACCCGCGACATCACTACTCTCAATATAGTGGAGGAAAAAGCCGAGGAGCTGAAAAAATCACGGGGCAACGCCATGCCTGCCGATGACGGCTCGGATGCGATGGGTATTCCTGATGTGAACAATCTCGTGAGCTATCGTGCGGGCGAAATAATAGCAAATATCAAGGAGCAGATAAAATATGCCGGACTCACTGCTTCTGACCTGCCGGGAGGAATAGTGCTCATCGGCAGGGGCGCAAGGCTGGGAGGATTCAGCATGCGTCTTGAAAAGGAGACCGGACTGAAGGTGAGGAGCGGCAGCGCCATGACAGCCGAGGTGCGCATCGCCGACAGTCGCATCAATCCCTCTGAAACGGTGGACGTCATAGCTCTTCTGCTCGCTGCTGCGGCAAATCCTGCGGAGTGTCTTACTCCTGAGGAAAAGCCGGCGGAGGTTATAGCAGAGCCGGAGGAAGAGGAGCCGGTTGAGGAGCAGTCAGGTTCGCGCCGGGGTTTTATAGACCGACTCGGCGCTGTTCTCAGGGGCATGATTGACGGCAAGGAGGATGATTCCGACTTCTACGATGACGAGGATGACAGATAGTAAAACACACGCGCTTACATACGGTTATTATGGACAACAACGATAGACTAAATATGGACTACATGGCGGAGCAGTTTGAAAAATCCGCCAGAGAGAAACAAAACCTCATATACATCAAGGCAGTGGGTGTAGGTGGCGGTGGCAGCAACGCCGTCAACTATATGTACAACCAGGGCATCGAGAATGTGGCCTTTGCGGTGATAAACACCGATTTTCAGGCTCTCAACTCTTCGCCGGTGCCCTGCAAGGTGCTTATCGGCAGCGGCCTCGGCGCGGGAAATAAACCTGATGTGGCACGTGAGGCAGCAGAGCAGGATATCGCCAAAATCGAAGCTCTGTTTGAGGACAATACGCAGATGGTGTTCATCACCGCCACCCTCGGCGGAGGCACCGGCACCGGCGCCGGTCCTGTAGTGGCCCGCGTAGCCAAGGAGAAGGGTCTGCTAACTATAGGCATAGTCACCATACCTTTCTATTTCGAGGGCGACAGCAAGATTCTCAAGGCTCTCGACGGCGTGGATGAGATGAGAAATCATGTCGACGCCCTGCTGATAATCAACAATGACCGCCTTGTGGAGATATATGCCGACCTTGACTTCTTCAACGCTCTGGCGAAGTCGGACGACACTCTCGCCACCGCCGCGCGCTCTATCTCCGAGATAATAACATCAAAGGGTCACATGAACCTCGACTTCCGCGATGTGGAGACAACCCTGCGCAATGGCGGCGCGGCTATCATAAGCACCGGCTACGGTGAGGGTGAAAACCGTGTGACAAAGGCTATTGAAAATGCTCTTGACTCGCCGCTGCTGAAAAACCGCGATATCTTCGGCTCGAAAAAGCTGCTCTTCAACCTCTATTTCTCCGAAGAGGCGACAAACAAATTCCGCATGGGCGAAATGCAGGAGTTTACCACCTTTGTCAAGACCATCGACTCGAAGGTTGATGTTATCTGGGGCGCCGCGGTAGACAATACCCTCGGCGAGCAGGTGAAGGTGACTCTTCTTGCCTCCGGTTTCGAGGAGGAGGACAGCCGCGAGCGCTTTGCCGAGCCCCAGGCGGTTGAGGAGCGACCGCGGTCTACGTACAATGATCCCCAGGGCGCGCCGGACATAGCCAAAATCCGTAAGGAATACGGAGGAAAGGTCGATATCTACGGCACCAACTACATAATCCTCACTCCCGCCCAGATGGACGATGACAAGGTGATAGAGGTACTTGAAACCAGCCCTGCCTACAAGCGCGACAAGAAGGTTGTTGAGGGTGTCAGAAAAGCCGCTCCCGCTTCAGGCGCTCCTGCCGCGCAGGTTGCCGCATCGCGCAATCCGTCCGGAGGCATGGATATATCTTTCTAAGATTTCTGATATTCGGTCGGCGACATGCCGGTGATGTGCTTGAAGTACTTGCCGAAGCTCGACTGATTTGTGAAATTCAATTCGTATGCAATCTGCTGCACATTCTTGCCCGAGAATCGCAGCAGATTTTTTGCTTCGAGTATCACGAACTCGTCAATCCACTGCGCTGCGCTGGTGCCGGTAGCTTCCTTTACAATCAGCGACAGATATTTGGGCGAGATATATAGCTTTGAGGCATAGAACGCCACCGAGCGCTCGCTGCGGTGATACTGATGCACAAGCCGCATGAAGTCCTTGACATAGCTTGACCTGCGTGACCGTGATCTTTCATGAGTGGGAGGGATATGACGCCTGGCAAAGAGAATAAGCTGGTATATGGCGGCGGCGACAAGATTACGCGATATGCTTCTCACATATTTTTCATCGTCATTATCGCGGGTATTGGAATGTATAAGCTCAAAATACTTCACCATCAGGTCTGTTTCCTCCTGGGTCAGTTCAAGTACCGATGCCGGGGTCGGGCTGAACCGTCCGGTGTTGAGCATATTTATATCAAGGTTTATGTCGCGTAGAAACTCAGTGGATACAATGAATACGTATGAGTCGATGGTTTCGGGGTCAACCTCATGCACATGAATCAGGCAGTCAGGACCAAACACCGCTATGGTGTTGGGTGTGAGGATATGGCTTGTCAGATTTACGTCAAGAGTCACCTTGCCTCCTAGAACCACGGCTATCATCACCCCGTTGAGACGCGTCGGGGCAGTTGTCATATCAGAAAACGGACGAGCTTTGGTGAAGCGTGAAAACACATAGTCGGAGCCTAATCTGCTGAACTCTGACGAATACTTTTCAAACTCATCCTTGGTGAGTTTTATGCCTTCGGGATTGCTCATGATTGCTGGATTGGTATTTATGACGCAAATGTAGAGATTTTTATCAATATTTCCTGAAAATGTCCCTATTAGTCGCAAAAAATAAGAAATTTATTCCAATGTAAGGGCGGTGAAACCACCATAACATGGGTCCGCAGGGATGATGTCATGTAATGAGCTGTTTCGCTGAAACGGAAAAATCGCTATCTTTGCGTCTGACAACCAATATCTAAGCGCCATGTATAAAATCTTTGCAACATTAGCCATACTACTCTTATCAGTCCTGATTTTCGGCTCTTGTCAGAGTAAGTCGGAAGAACTGGAAAAAGGTCGGATAATCCACGTTGATATTGAGCCTCAAGAAGTTGCGGTTGAAGATTTGTTTGACCGTATAGAAGTCGTGCCATTGGAAACAACTGATAGTGCATTACTTGTCTTTATTGATAGGGCGAGGGTTGACAAGAATGAAATATTCCTGAATGACCGCAGGACAATGAAGGTATATCGCTTTGATGACAAAGGTCGGTTTAAGAATACAATCGGTCGTATAGGTCAAGGTCCGGGGGAGTATGCGCAGGCGTATGATTTTGATGTTGATCCATATAGTGGGAACGTGTTTATAATTACACCATACGGTGATGTGAACGAGTATGACCGGAATGGCAATTATTTGCAGAGTTTTAATCCTCCATCAAAACGATACTCTGAAATAAACCGAGTGGATGACAGTCATTGGCTGACATGGGAGGGTTGCTATATAGGTGAGAACGCTATTTCGGTTTTCAATAATGATTTTACTGAAGAAGTGTTTGCGCCAAATATCCCACGCCACATGGCGAATACTGCATACTCGTCTCCTAATTTTTTTCATAATGGCGGAGAACTGTATGCAACTTTCAGTTATGACAGGAATGTCTATAAAGTGACTGCTGACTCGATGATGATAGCATATACCTGGGATTTCGGCTCTGAGAATCTTGATGAGAAGTCTCTTGAAAAGCATGACATCAATCCATACGAGGCAACTGAGGAGGTTAATATGCACAGGACATGGAATTTTATAAGTGATACATCGATAAAGTGCTCTTTGGAGAGACAATCATTGAATTCCAGATATAACTTCGTAGTTTATTATTATACTGTAGAAATGGATCCGGTGACAAGGAGAGGAGTCGGTCCGATTGTGTTTTATAATGTAATCCATGATAGAAAAACCGGGAAAAGCTATGTGTTTGACAAGCTGACAAACGGAATGTCAATATCTGAATTCTTATTGATGACAGATGACTATATGCTTGTTATGATACGGCCTAATGAGCTTCCGCTGTATGAGGAGTATCTGCCGGAGGGGATGAAGCTGAGCGATATTGATCCGGATGATGACAATCCCGTGCTCGCCCGCTTCTATTTCAAGAAATGAATATTGTGTGCTCAAGCGTGTTAAAGTTGTGTTAAAAATGGCATTTGACTTTCAATTAGTTTCTTGGATTCGTACATTTGCGATTATTAACCCAATAAATCATATAACATGAGAAAAGTTATCCTTATAGCAACTGTCGCTCTTCTTGGTACAGCATGGAGTATGCTGAACTTTCAACCCACCCAGGAATCCAGGTGTGAACGCAATAATGTCGAAGCTGTTTCGGACAATGAGCTTCCTCCTGTAGAAATCACTTGTTGTGCATCTCCAATGGTAGGAAATGGTCAGTGTTGGGATGAGGTTGTTGATAGAGACGGAATTATGGTGGGCTGCCGCTATAGAGGGAATATAAATTTCCATTGTATGGGTGAAATATATCAAGAATAATGCAATGCGACAATTATTAGTGTGTGTCGCTATCTGCTTTATAGTTTGTTCATGTGGGCAATCCGTTGTAGATTCAGCAGATAGAATACATCATGTGGACATAGAGCCTCAAGAAGTTGCGGTTGAAGATTTGTTTGACCGCATAGAGGTTGTGCCGTTAGAGACCAATGACAGCTCGCTGATATATTACATATATAATTCCTGTGTGAGCGACAGTGATATATATATACAGGATTTCAGGGCAATGGTGGTTTATCGTTTCGGTGCGGATGGCAAGTTCAAAAACCGCATCGGACGCATAGGGCAGGGACCGGGTGAGTTCACATTAGCATACGGTTTTGATATTGATTCTGACAAGAATAGGGCATATATAGTATCTGCGTTTGGTAAGGTATATGAGTATTCTCTCTCCGGTGAATTTATTTGTGACTATGAGCTGCCAAGTCGTCTTGCATACGATAATATAAAGATTGTTGATGACAGCACTTTTATGACTTGGTCAAGCTGTAGCTTTGAAGAGTTGTCGGGAACGATTCTTGGAAATAATTTTGATATGGTTCTTTATGTTCCGCAGCTATCGAGCCATCTGGCAGACAATCTTTATACTCAGCCAAGTTTTTTTAGAACTGATAATGTTCTTCATGTGGGTCAGTGCTATAACAGAAAAGTATATGCTGTAACCCGTGATTCTGCTATCGTTGATTATGAATGGGATTTCGGTAAAGATAACGTCCCTGACGAAGCTCTCGCAAAACATGATATTAAATCTGGCAGTGAAAATGCAGACACATCCAATGATCCTTCGGATATATTCCGTGCGGATCGTTCCATAACTTCATATCTGTACGGTCATAATTCAAATGATTTATATGATTATGTGACTTTTCGTGATGACTCAAAGTTTGATGGCGATAATAACAAGAGAATTCATTATAAGGTATTCTGCGACAAAAAGACAGGAAAGAATATAGTGTTTGACAAACTGTCAAACGGCATGATGAGATTCGGTCCTATGGATATGACAGAGGATTATGTTCTTTATCAGATTCCATGGAGGGAGTTGCCGCTGTATGAGGAGTATCTGCCGGAGGGGATGAAGCTGAGCGATATTGATCCGGATGATGACAATCCCGTGCTCGCCCGCTTCTATTTCAAGAAATGAATATTGTGTGCTCAAGCGTGTTAAAGTTGTGTTAAAAATGGCATTTGACTTTCAATTAGTTTCTTGGATTCGTACATTTGCGATTATTAACCCAATAAATCATATAACATGAAAAAAGTTATCCTTATAGCAACTGTCGCTCTTCTAGGTACAGCATGGAGTATGCTGAACTCTCAACCCACCCAGGAATCCAGGTGTGAACGCAATAATGTGGAAGCAGTATCAGATAATGAGCTTCCGGAAGTAGAGATAAGTTGTTGTGCGTCACCAGAAATTGGCGATGGGCAGTGCTGGGCGCCAATATATAGATACCCTCAAACCCAAACGGGTTTTATGGGTTGCACATACGTTGGGATGATTACTAACCATTGTGTGGGACCTAAATTCGTTCCGTAAATAACTAAGAATGAAATTCATTTGTGCTATAGTTGCATGTATCCTTTTATACTCTTGCAGTTCCACCTTATCTGTCGAGGATGAAAGAACTATAGATATCGAATTAATTCCCCAGAAAGTTGTATTTGAAGATATTTTTGGTTATATAGAAGTTGTGCCGCTTGAGACTAATGACAGCTCATTGATAACCTGGGATTTTCATAAAGAACTAACGGATTCGGATATTTATATTTTTGATTTTGGAGCGAATGCCGCTTTTCGCTTTAGTCAGAAGGGTACTTTTAAGAACTGTATCGGTAAAAAAGGACAAGGTCCCGGGGAATATCCGTTTGCCTACGGTTTTGATGTAGATGCTAAAAGCAATCGAGCATATATTGTATCCGCATTGGGAACTTTGTATGAATATACTCTGTCAGGTGAGTTTGTCAGAGAAAGTCAGTTGCCGTGGCGATATAATTATCATCAGATTCATCAGCTCTCTGACGGCAATTGGGCGTCGTGGACTTATAGCGATCTGGAAAATCCTGCGCTATCAATAATAAATCGGGAGAGGGACTCTGTTCTGTGCTCATTCGATGTGCCTGTACACATCGCAGACAGAATGTTTTCACAGCCAAAATTCTTTAAATATAATGGAGACTTATTTGTCGGTTTCGGATTTGATAGAAATGTTTACCACTTGAGTTCAGATACAATGACTGTCGCATACACATGGGATTTTGGAGAAAAAAACATCTCTGAAAATATGCTTGCCGAATATGATAAGATGCGTGATGGTGGCGATTGGACAGATTTACAGGATAATTTTAGAAATGACAGCAGACGAATTTATCAGTTGTCGTCACATTGCTCAAACAACCGATACGACTATGTGCTCGTTTATTATCTTGAAAAAATATATGACCTCCCTGAAAACGAACGAAAGTCAGAGGGGTATCATATATTTCATGACAAGAAAACCGGTAAAACATACGTTGTCGATAAGTTCAGCAATGGCTTGACCGGTATGGATGTATATGGCATGACGGATGATTATATGCTTTGCAGAATAGAGATGGAGTCATTGCCGCTGTATGAGGAGTATCTGCCGGAGGGGATGAAGCTGAGCGACATTGATCCGGATGATGACAATCCCGTGCTCGCCCGCTTCTATTTCAAGAAATGATGCGTGTTGCAGCGGTTATATTGCTGTTGGTGTGTCTTTGCGCCGGTTGCGGAGGCGGTGAAGCCGCGCAAAGTGACGCGGCGCTTCCCGACTCAATAGTGTTTCCGGAGTCGCTGGAATTTCGCGGCGCAACTCGTCAGCGCATAGACTATACGATTCCGCAGGGGAGATATAATGTGGTCTGCTATCAGGATTCATTGGCTTGCCTCGGCTGCCACTTCTCTCTGGAGCAGTGGCAGGAGTTTGCCGATGAGCTTGATTCGCTCTATCCCGGCAAGGCGACCGTAACTCTTATTTTCTCTCCGCGGTTCAAGCGCGAGGTGCGGTCGGCGATTCAGATGAGCGGCTATAACCGCCCGGTGGCTTTTGACATAGGCGACGCGTTTATGAAGAGTAACGGCATCAAGGCTACGGCCGGTAGCTTTGTGGCGCTTGTCGACTCTGTCGGCAGGGTGGTGTCGACGGGCAATCCGGTCGGTGACGTGAGCGCGGAGTGGCGTTTCAGAAACATAATCGGAGGAAACGGGGCGCGTGAGCTTGCTGCCGGTGCTCCGGCAGCGGAGATGGTGCCCGAGGTGGTGAATCTCGGTGAATTTGACCATAGCCTTGCGCGCGACACAACAGTGGCGATTGTCAACACGGGCGCGGAGCCGATGTGCATCCTTAAAGTAAAGGTGTCGTGCAACTGCACCGCCGTTGACTGGAGTCGCAAGCCTATAGAGCCGGGCGACACGACCTTTATGCGGGTGGAGTACAAGAGCGACCGTCCGACCGAGGTTGACAGGAATATTCTCGTGTATCTGAGCGGTGGCAAGCGCCCGCTGGAGCTGCGGATTGTCGGCACAGCAAAATAGCCGAGGGCGGTTAGCCGAAAAATCGCTATCTTTGCACCGCGATATGAGCTATGGAAGAAAGCAAGAGTCAATATAGCGGTGAGAATAGAAAGCGCGAGGCGTGGTGGCGGCTCCTGTTCAAGTACGGGGTGCCGCTGGTCATAACCGTGGGGCTGTGCTATCAGCTTTTTGCGGAGGTGCCTCTGGGCGAAATGATAGGAATCATCAAGGCCGACTGCAATTTTTTATGGATTGCGGCGGGTATGGCTCTGAGCATCCTCAGCCATGTGATTCGCGCGCTGAGATGGCGCATACAGCTTTACGCTCTTGATGTCAGGCCGCCGCTCGGTGTGCTGATTCTGAGTATATTCGGCACCTACGCCGTCAATCTGGTGCTTCCGCGTCTTGGCGAGCTGTGGCGCACGGGATATATAGCGCAGCGTCAGCGGGCATCGTTCGCAACCGTTTTTGGCTCGATGATATGCGACAGGCTGTCAGACACGCTCACGGTGTTTCTGCTGCTGCTTGTCACTCTCGGGCTGGCTCATCCGCAGATAATGAGTTATCTGCAGCAGAACCCCGAGCTTTATCACAAAATCAGCGCCATACTCTCCTCGCCTTGGATATGGAGCCTGATACCCGCGCTGATTCTGATAGTATGGCTGATATGCCGTGCGTTTCCGGACAATAAAATAGTTGCCGGAGTGAAAAAGCTCTGTGCGGGCATCTGGCAGGGCTTCGCGGTAATCGGCAGGATGAAGGGCAAAGGAATGTGGGTGGTGTACACGGTGCTGCTGTGGAGCTGCTATTTCTTTCAGCTCTATCTGGCGTTTTTCGCTTTTCCGGCAACTGCGGCTGTGGTGTCGGACTACGGAATCACGGCAGTGCTCGTGTGCTTCGTGCTGACGAGCATATCTATGGCGGTGCCCTCCAACGGTGGCATAGGTCCCTATCAGTGGGCGCTGATATTCGGTCTGAGCATGTACTCGGCAGGTATTCCGGAGCTGACAAAGGAGTATGCGATGTCGTTTGCCAATCTGGTGATGGGCTGTCAGACGCTGCTGCTCATAGTTCTCGGTATAATAACTTTTGTGGTGCTGTCGGCAGACAGGCGCCGCAACAATATCCCCGCTACAAAATGAATCTCGACGGACATAACGACTATTTTCTTGACGAGGATGAAAAATCCCAGGGTCAGACACCGGACAACGGCAGGACGATAAACTTTGGCAACGCTCCGGCTAATGCAGCGGCTCCGAAGCCGGAGTCTCCGCGGCGGCATCCGTTCAGAAAGGTTATCGGCTGGACGATAGTAATAGGTGTGCTGGTGCTCGCGGCGGTGTTTTATGTGCGCTATATCAATCCTTACGCAGTGGACGCCCGCGCCACCGGCTATGTCACTTCGCTCGAGAAGCGCGGCATAATCTTCAAGACATTCGAGGGCGCTATGGCTACAGAGACTTCTATGGGCGACACTACAAGGGTGTATACCCGCGATTTTGCATTCACGGTGCCGGATGATTCGCTCGCGCGGCGCATACAGGATGTGGCGGCGGTGCCCGGCAAACGCATCACACTTGTGTATGAGAGGTATTATGCCACTCTGCCGTGGCGCGGAAGCTCGGTAAATGTGGTGACAGGAATTGCCGGCGAATAATATTTGAGCAAAAGCGCGGCTTTTGTCAGTGAGATTGACTAAATTTGCACGATACACATAAGAATATCAACAGAATTAAATACTTAAGCACATGTCAGAAATCAAATGCGTGGGCATACTCACATCGGGCGGTGACGCCCCCGGAATGAATGCGGCAATCCGCGCCGTGACACGTTCCGCTATTTTCAGTGGATTTAAAGTGAAGGGCATCTATAGGGGATACAAAGGTCTGATTTCAGACGAGATTCAGGACTTCAGAACCCAGAATGTGTCGAACATCATACAGATGGGCGGCACGATACTGAAGACAGCGCGCTGCCCGGAATTCGCTACTCCCGAGGGGCGCCAGCTCGCATACGACAATATCAAACGCCATGGCATAGACGCGCTCGTTGTCATCGGCGGTGACGGTTCGCTCACCGGCGCAAGGGTGTTTGCAAACGAATTCAATTTCCCGTGCATCGGTCTGCCGGGAACGATAGACAATGATCTTTACGGAACCGATACCACTATAGGCTATGATACAGCTCTCAACACTATTATGGAGTGTGTCGACAAGATTCGCGACACCGCTACGAGCCACGAGCGCCTGTTCTTTATCGAGGTCATGGGCCGCGATGCGGGCTTCCTCGCGCTCAACGGTGCGATAGCCTCCGGCGCCGAGGCTGCCATTATACCGGAAATCTCCACAGAGGTTGACCAGCTCGCAGAACTTATCCAGAACGGCTTCCGCAAGAGCAAAAACTCTTCCATAGTGCTTGTTGCCGAAAGTCCGGTGACCGGCGGAGCGATGGGTATGGCGGAGCGTGTGAAGAACGAGTATCCCGGCTATGATGTGCGTGTGTCGATTCTCGGACACCTGCAGCGCGGCGGTTCTCCTACTGCCCACGACCGTATTCTTGCATCGCGTATGGGCGCAGCCGCTATCGACGCTCTTCTTGAGGACCAGCGCAACGTGATGATAGGCATAACCAACGACAACATCGTGTATGTGCCGTTCAGCAAGGCTATCAAGAACGACAAGCCTATAAACCGCGCTCTCCTCGACACCCTGCGCCGTCTGTCAATCTGATTGCGCTATGGGGCTGCCCGAGGGCTTTGTGCGGATGATAGAGGAGCTTGGCTTTGCGCCGTTTGACGGACTTGCGCATACTCTTGCCGCAACTCCGCCGGAGGTGTCGCTGAGGCTGAATCCTGCAAAATATCATGACCCGCTCCCGCCGCTTGAATCTGTGGCGTGGGGCGAGCATGGCTTTTATCTGCCCGGACGGCCGGGATTTACCTTTGACCCGCGGCTTCACCAGGGAGTGTACTATGTGCAGGATGCCGCCTCGATGTTTATCGGATATGTGGCGCGCAAGCTCGCCGCCGGAGTTCCGGTGCGCTGGCTTGATGCTTGCGCCGCTCCCGGTGGCAAAACCACTGCTGTGGCGGCTGTTTTGCCAGAAGGTTCTGTAGTGGTGGCGAATGAGTATGTGGCTACCCGTGCGGACATACTCCGTGAGAATGTTGCCAAATGGGGCAATCCTCATGTGGGGGTGCTGAAAGGCGATACGGCACGATTCAGAAAATACAAAGGCGTTTTTGACATAGTGGCCGCAGATGTGCCATGCTCCGGCGAGGGCATGATGCGCAAGGATGCCGATGCGGTGGGGCAGTGGAGCCCCGGACTTGTAGAGTTGTGCGCGGCTCGTCAGCGAGAGATAATTGCCAACCTTTGGGATGCGTTGCGTCCAGGCGGGTATTTTGTGTACAGCACTTGCACATTCAACACTGTTGAAAATGAACAGATGGTGGACTGGATGCGCAGAGAGTATGGTGCCGTACCGGTTGATGTGGAGGTAGACCCGGCGTGGGGAATTTGTGGCGGAGTAGGGGTGGATTATCCATGCTACCGTTTTGTTCCCGGCGTAACACGCGGCGAAGGACTGTTTATGGCGGTGCTGAAAAAGCCGGGAAATGAGCCGAGGCAATCGAAAGGCTCCGGCAAGTCGGCCCAGGGACGGCAGAAGGCGAGCGTAGGCGATTGGATTGACGCTGACGCGGCTGTGAGGCTTCAGGTGCAGGACAGCTCAGTGCTGATGCTCTCAATGACGGAGGCTGCAGTGGGAATGCCTGAAGAACTGGTGCCGAAAACAGAGATAGCGGTAACCAAGGGCAAGGACTATGTGCCGGCGCAGGCTCTCGCACTGAGCGATGCTCTGCGAAGGGATGCTTTTG
This sequence comes from Paramuribaculum sp., assembly GCA_029052015.1. Lineage (GTDB taxonomy): Bacteria > Bacteroidota > Bacteroidia > Bacteroidales > Muribaculaceae > Paramuribaculum. Next base: position 25,110 of record JAIDJW010000155.1, read on the forward strand.
CGGTGATGAGGGTTGACCGGCTTACCGCCCTGGCTTATCTGCGTGGTGAGGCGCTGAGTCCTGAAGAAGGTACGCCGCGAGGCATAGTTTTGCTGGAGTATTGCGGACGTCCGCTCGGGTTTGTCAAGAATATCGGTAACCGGGCAAATAATCCTTATCCCGACAAATGGCGCATACGCTCTTCGATTCAGGACGGATTTTTGCCGGAATTGCCTTTTTGAATAATGATTAACCGGATTATGAAGAATAAAGCTAAAATAATTGCGATAACGGTTCTGGCGATGCTGCTGCCCGCTCTCAGCGGCTGCCGCATCAGCTATAAGCTTAACGGCGCCGCACTCGATTATAACCTGTACAGAACGATTCAGATAGACAACTTTCCCATAAGGGCGGCGCTTGTATATCCTCCTCTTCAGCAGATGTTTGAAAATAAACTGCTTGATTATGTGACTCGAAACACGAGGCTTCAGACAGTCGACACCCGGTCGGACCTGCAGATGGAGGGTGAGATAACCGGCTACGCGCTGTCGCCGCAGGCGGTCACGGAAAATGCGCTTGCATCGAAAACACGACTCACTATCACCGTGAGAGTGAAATATACGGACAACAAGCAGGAAAACAAGGATATCGACCAGACATTCTCGGCATATCGCGATTTTGACAGCTCGCAGATGCTCACGGAAGTGCAGGACCAGCTCTGTGAAGAGATATGCGACGAACTCGTCCTTCAGATTTTCAACGCCACTCTCGGCAACTGGTAAATAGGCCCTAAGTATGGAAGACGCGATACTAAGCAGATTTGCAAAGACACTTGATTCGCCGGACGCAGTGCCGAGCGCTGAGGATGTGAGTATCCTCGAGGCGGCATATCCCTATTTTATCCTTCCTGCGGCAGTGCGGCTCGAGAGGGCGAAACAGCTCTCGAATCAGGAGCGGCTGCATCTTGAGCGGCGGGTGGCTCTGTCGGTGTCGAATCCGGGCACTCTTTTTCGGCTTGTAGACGTGCAGGGGAAGCTGTTTGATGATTTCTATCCTCATGACAGCAAACCGTCTGCTCCAACTACTGACAGCGCAATCACAACATTTCTGGAAACTTACGGCAAGTCGGATCCGCGCGAGGACGAGATATTGACAAAACTTATATTTAACCCGGTGGCAGAGTATGCAGCTACTCTCGAAATCGAGGAGCAGGATTCCACTCCTGAAGCTGCAGACTCTCAGGATGCTCTGATGGATGCGTTTCTCAAGCGCTACGAGCCGTCACATCATGCGGCTCAGGAGCGCAATGATGTCAAACCGCAGGCACAGGTAAAGGAGACTCCGCAGGCAAGAGTCGTCACAAAAAAGGCCGATGAAGACTCCCTTCTCAGCGAAAGTCTTGCTAAAATATACATTTCGCGGGGCAGATATGACAAGGCGTACGAAATTATACACAATCTAAGTTTGAATTTTCCAAAAAAAAGTATTTACTTTGCAGACCAATTGCGATTTTTGCAAAAACTAATCGTAAACAGCAAATATAAGGATAAATAAAACTACCGAAAATATGTATGTAGTCATCATCGTGCTCACGCTCATCGCAGCTATTCTCCTGATCGGGGTAGTGCTCATTCAGAAATCCAAAGGAGGAGGTCTTTCTTCTTCGTTTGCGGGTTCAAACCAGATTATGGGTGTGCGCCGCACAAACAGTTTTATAGAGAAAGTGACCTGGACTCTTGCCGGTGCCATCGGTGTGCTTGCTATATTGTCAGCATTCTTTCTCCCCTCCGGTTATGAATCTGCCGGCGGCAGAGTGAAAGCAACCACTCCCGTTCAACAGCAGCAGCCCGCTGATTTCAATTCTCCGGTCACCGCAACAGAACTTCCCGCCGCTGATGCGGCATCTCCTGCGGCTACCGAAGCTCCCGCCGAAGCAGCAGAGTGACCGAAACAGATATAATCGAATATGGGAGGACGCGCTATACACTTCGCATCCTCCCTTTTTGACGTTTTTTTTCGCTAACCAATCACCCACAGTAAGCGTTATTTTTAGAAAGCATTAAAAGAAGTATTATGGAAACAACACGTCAAGCCAAAATATCGCGCCTGCTACAAAAGGAGCTTAGTGAAATTTTTCGTCAGCAAACCGCCAAGACTCATGGCGTGCTTGTGTCTGTAAGCACGGTGAGGGTATCGCCTGATCTCAGCATAGCGAGAGTCTATCTCTCGGTATTTCCAGCCGACAAGGCGCAGGAGGTAGTCGAGAATGTCAAGCGTAATGCCAAGACCGTGCGCTATGACCTTGCCCAGAAGGTGAGATTTCAGTTGAGAAAGACTCCTGAACTCGCATTCTATCTTGATGATTCTCTTGATTATATCGAGAATATCGATAATCTGCTCAAGGCTGCTCAATCCGACTCGTCTGCCGAAAAGTGATGGTGGCTCTGCGGATAGCACTGCGGTATCTGTTTTCGCGCAAAAGGCATAATGCCGTCAATGTCATATCGTGGATTTCAGTTGCCGGTGTAGCGGTTGCCACGGCAGCAATCGTGTGTGTGCTGTCTGTATTCAACGGCTTCTCATCAATAGCATTGTCGCGCCTGAGCGCTATAGATCCGGATATAAAGATAAGTCCCGTGAGCGGCAAGACATTTGAGGCTGTCGACTCACTGACGCAAAAACTGGCTGCATTGCCGCAGTTTGCCGCCGTGGCTCCGGTTGTGGAGGAGCGCGCCCTTGCCATTTATGCCGGGCGTCAGACACCGGTTACGATAAAAGGAGTGCCCGAGAATTATAATGAGGTGACCGATATAGCTGGTACTGTTATTGACGGCGAGATGCTGAGCAAGGACGGGGACTATCCTTGCGCGGCTCTGAGTGTGGGGCTGGCTGTGGGGCTGAATGCTCGCCCCGGCTATTATGATTTATTGTGTCTTTATGTGCCGAGGCGCGAGGGACGCATAAATCCGGCGAATCCAATGACCGCCTTTATTGGCGATACACTTATCGTAAGCGCTGTGTATGAGGTCGAGCAGACCGATTATGATATAGACCGCGCTATTGTGCCTCTGTCCACCGCGCGCAATCTCCTTGATTATGACAATATGGCGACAGCAATAGAGCTGAAGCTTGCACCGGGAATAAGCGTGCGGCAGGGCATGGCAGCGGCGGAGGCGGTTGTCGGTGACACCGGGCTTGTGGAGGACAGGCTGATGCAGCAACATGAGTCTTTCCGAATGATTTCTGTAGAGAAATGGCTCACTTTTCTCATGCTGACGTTTATACTGGTGATAGCTTCTTTCAATGTTATCTCTACCATGTCGATGCTGATTATTGAAAAGAAGGACAATATAGCTACTCTGCGCGCCCTCGGTGCTTCTCCTTCTATGATTTCACGCATTTTTCTATTGGAAGGCTGGCTTATATCATTTCTTGGCGGTATTAGCGGAATTATAATAGGTGTGATACTATGTGTTGCGCAGCAACTCGGGGGCTTTATAAAGCTCGGAGGCGACCCGTCGCAACTGACAATTACCGAGTATCCTGTTAGAGTTGAGCTATGGGATATTGTTGTGGTCACAGTGCTGGTCGCTGCTGTGGGTTTGCTGATAGGATTTGTTGCCAGCCGTTTCTCTTCGGTAAAATCCGATGATATGACTCAGGAAATCTAACAAACCGGAATATGAAGAAAACTGTTTTGTTGCTGTCAGTATTTATTTCTGTGATGATGACAGCCTGTTCAGACAAAGCCGCTCACAATGGCGGTGAGAAAGAGAGTGGAAATGCCGCGCTGGAATGCATCATGACGCGCACAAGCGTCAGAGCCTACGATGCTGACCGCAAAATAAGCAAGGATACTGTGGATATTCTGCTCAAGGCAGCAATGGCGGCTCCGACTGCCGTAAACAAGCAGCCATGGGCATTTGTGGTTGTTGATGACCGCGCGGTGATGGATTCTCTCATGGCAGCTTGCCCCTACGCCCGTATGCTCGAAAGTGCTCCTATGGCAATAGTGACCTGCGGTGACCTTAGTCTTGCAATCGAGGGAGAGGCCCGTGATATGTGGATTCAGGATGTCAGCGCGGCGACTGAAAACCTGCTGCTCGCAGCTCATGCCGTCGGACTTGGCGCAGTGTGGACTGGGGTCTATCCCATAGCTGACAGGATGGATGGCGTGTGCAAGGCGCTTGGATTGCCTTCAAACATAGTGCCGCTTGCGGTGGTGCCGATAGGATATCCGTCAGGAAGCACTGCTCCCAAGGATAAATGGATGCCCGAAAAGGTGCATTATAACGGCTGGGACTGATTTTTAGAAGTTATTGCGGAATGCGGCGAGCATACGTTCCTTGACGAGGGACTGATGCTCGTCGTCGCCGTAATTGGCAAACGGATAAATGGCAATTCCTCCTCGGGGTGTGAATATGCCGGTGACTTCAAGATAGCGCGGATTCATAAGCGCAACGAGGTCTTTCATGATGATGTTTATGCAATCCTCGTGGAAATCTCCGTGATTTCTAAAGCTGAACAGATATAATTTCAGGCTTTTGCTCTCGACCATCAGTTCGCGGGGAATGTAGTTTATGATGATTTTTGCAAAATCCGGCTGTCCTGTCTTGGGGCAGAGTGATGTGAATTCCGGGCACATGAATGTGACGAGGTACTCGTTACCCGGATGTTTGTTGACGAATGTCTCCAGAATCTCAGGTGAATATTTGTCAGGATAGTTGGTCCCTGTATTTCCGAGCAGGTTTACTCCTGTGAGTTCTTCTTGCGTGCGCATCGGTTTTTTTCAGTTGTTTATGTCAAAATTAGCCATCTGGGAGTAGAGCTTCATAATCCGGTCGGCATAGTGGCTGTTTGCCGCCCATCGGCGATTGAGGTCAGCCCATGTAGGCGCAATGCCGCGGCGCACAAGCGAGAAGCGTGGGTCAATGAGTTTTTCTCCTTTTGGCAGTTCTTTTTTACAGGCATAAGCATAAAGGTGCTGGATTTGTGCGGTAACGCCCTCTTCTATTGTGTCGAACGCATGTCCTTTAATGCCTAATTTCGTTACTCCGAGGCCGCAGAAATTGTTTTGTTCGAGTGTTACTGCAGTGCCTCCGGTGAATTTGAACCAACCGGTTTCAAGAATAGACTGACAGAGTGCGATGTCGCCGCGGATGCCGTAGCGTTTTCCGATGGTGTAAAAGGCTTCGGCGATTTCGCGCGGAAAGTCAGGATTTCTGCTTGAGACGAATGCGTACATCTGCTCGACTTGAAGCCTGGTTTCTCCCAGAATAGCGGTATGTATGCTTTCTGTGTAATATTCGTGTTCTAAGATTTCGGTTTCAAATACAATATCGTCGGGTATGGCGATAGTGTCTACCGGCAATCTTTTAAGCGGTTTGTGCTTTCTTGCTTGAATCGGCGAGGGGTACATAGCCGTTGATACAGCTATAAGTATGGCCATGATTACCCTTGTCATTATTTTTTGTTTTTTGATACTTATTTCTGGCTTTCGCTGTCAGTGTTTTCTTTCTTGAATGCCGCTACAAGATCCTTGCCGAACAAAATCCATGCGCAGGCTGCAACAACAGCAAGGAAAATGCATCCGACAATAATCAGCATCTTGGAGGGTTTCGAGGATGTGAGAGGCACGGTTGCAGGCTGAACTACTGTGTAGACGGGCGTTATTTCCTGTACTTTTGCCTTTGCCATCTGAAGCTGTTGGGCTGTGTTGTTGTAGAGGTTGAACGCAAGCTGCATCTCGTTTTGCAGTCTCTCCTCCTCATTGCGGATAGAGTGACGGATGACACCATGGTTCTGGTCCATATACGAAGCGTAATTCTGCTGTGCGGTGTAATAGTCATCGCGTGCTTCATCAGTGAGCTTCTGCGTATATTCGAGGTCGGAACGTGCTTTGTTTGTCCTGTATTGCACTACATAATCTTTCAGTCTCTCGGCGACAGTGTCGGCAAGAAGTGCCGACACAAGGGGGTCCTGCATGGTGACGCTGATGGATATGATCGAGGTTTTGCCGTCAACATCCACTGATACTCTTGATGCCAATGCTCCAACAATACCGTTCTCTTCCGGAGTGAGTTTGAAGGTGTTAATCTCTGTAGGCTCGCCATCTTCAGACTCGGAAGATTTGAATACAGACATCACTCCTCCGATAGCCTTGGAAGGCAGACTTGTGATGTAGCTCCACCATGGTGACGAAATGTCATCGGTGAGGTATTGCCTCACAGTTGTTTTCTGTTCGCTTTTTGATATAGTTACCGGTACGTCAAAAAGCTCAACAGCGAACGGTATGCTGCTTACAATATCCGGGTAAAGTGTGGGGCTGACAGCATCCTTGCCTCCTCCCATGTTTGCATTAATGCCAGCCATGGCTGCTAATGCTCCGAGATTTGACGCGGCGCCGCCGCCTTCGCGTGCTTCAGGTGCAAGTTTTATGGTGGTGGTGTACTCTTTTGGGATGGAAAATGCGATAATTATTCCTGCTACAGCCGCTATGACTGCCCATTTGATAATAGTCCGTTTCTCCGCCCATAGTTTCCGGGCAAGTTCCAGCAGATCTATCTCTTGTTCGTCGTCACTGCCGGTTGTTTTTATGTCAATGTCTTTATCCTGCATGAGATTACTTCTTGAATATGGAGTAGATTGTGGCAGCCATAGTGCCGAGTGAAGCGAACGAGCTGACATATCCGATAACCTGTGCCCAGTTGGTGCCACCGGATTTGGGTTTGGACGGTACGATTATCTGACAGCCGGGTTCTATCGGCGTATTCCTTTTTGCTCTGGCTACCATGCCGTTCATGTAAACGACAAATGCTTTGCTCTTTTTAGCGCGTTCTCCGTAGCCGCCTGCCTGGTCAATGTAGTAGCCGAGTTTTTTGCCCGGCTGATATCCTACAACGTTGGGGAACATAACATCACCTGAAATCTTAACGGTGCTCATCTCTTCAGGTATGATTAGCTTGTCGCCATCCTTAAGCACCAGGTCATATGCGCTTCCCGGCTGGGCAAGTGCCTTTTCAAGCTCAATGCCTACGCTGTAGACATCTGACAGTGCCAGCTGGTCTATCGAAATTGAATCCTCAGCGCTCTGTGTGGCGAGGCGTATAGATTCGTCGCGGGCAGCTTTTTCATCTTCTGTCATTTTACGCATAAGGCGTGCGCCGCGCAGATATGCTCCGTCAATTATGCCTCCGGCTCTACGGATAATCTCGCTTATGCGCTCATTGCGCTTCTGCAGCGCATATTCGCCTTCAAAGAGTACTTCTCCCTCTACTTCTATAAGTTTCTGTGTCTGATAGCCCGGGCTCTTGCGCACTTCTACAATGTCGTAGGGCTTCAGCTCAAATCCGGGGTCGCCTTTGAGCATAAGTCCGTCTTTCAGGGCGAAAGTGAACACTTCCGCAACATTCTCCGTGGGCTTAAGGCTTGCGGGGTCGATGACGCGACGGGATACATCGACTCTTGCGGTGGATGCTCCCTGCTGCAGACCTCCGGCTATAACGATAAGGTCTTCAATAGTAATACCTTTCGCATAAGGATAATCGCCGGGATTGGTAATCTGGCCATTGATTGTCACCTCGCCTTGGTCCATAATCTCTTTGACGCTTGAGACCACGAGCATGTCATTCGGTCTGAGCTTGACATCAGGAGCTCTGCCAGCAAGAATGTCTGCGAGGTCGACTCCTATGGCCTCAAGGCTATTGTCCGTACCTTCGCGGTAAAGAATGGCACGGTTTGAGAAAGCATCGTCAGCGAGGCCTTCTGCCACCCGTAGAACATCACGAAGGGTTGAAATGCCGTTGCCGAGCGCGTAATTGCCCGGACGCATGACTGATCCCTTGAGCTCAACTTTGTTTAAGAAGCGGTCGGTAACCGAGCCGACGGTGACAATATCTCCGTCCTTTAGGCGATATGAACTGAAATCCGACGCGCTGACATTAAAAATCTCATTGTCTTTGCCTGTCTGACGGCTCACGGTAATCATGTCGGTGTAAGCGTTGCCCGCAAATCCGCCGGTATATTCAAGGAGTTTAGCGAGGGACTCGCCTTCACGGAGCTCATAGTACATCGGGCGTTTTACTGTGCCCTCCACATTTATGAGTTCTGCATAAGGCGGCACTATGATGACATCGCCCTCCTGCAGGCGGACATCCCCGGTCTTTTTACCGCCGAAGAGATAGTCGTATATGTCGACATTAACAAGTCGGTTGCCGTTGCGGACTATTTCGATATTTCTGAGCGTGCCCACTTCGTTTATACCGCCTGCGCGGTAAAGCGCGTTGAACACGGTGGAAAACGGTGACAAGCGGTATGAGCCGGGGATGTTGACCTCGCCCATCACATTGACGAGTATGCTGCGCACATCTCCGAGGTTTACGCTTACTTCGGTATCTTCTTCCGCAACTCCGGCATATTTAGAGGCAAACAGCTGTTTGAGTCGAGAATTAGCTTCAGCAATGGTGAGACCGTTGAGGTAAACCGGACCTATCTGTGATACTATTATGCTGCCTTCGGGTGATATGAAATCGCGTATCTGATCCTCGCTCGCTCCCCAGATGTCAATGACAACTTCATCGCCCGGGCCGAGACGATAGTCGGCAGGGGTTGCCATGTTTTCATTGGGCTCGAAAGAGAGCGCCTTGTTTGTGAATACATCATGACCGAAAATCTTTTTACGGGTGATTGTGTCCTCCAGCTCAATCTTCAGTGAATCCGGTGTTATGATGTCGAAGACTGTCTCCATTTTGCCGATAGTCTTCTCGTCGGGTTCAGTAGCCTTGCGAAGGCGCGATTCTCTGGTGCCTTCAAGTTTTTCGCCTACACCGCCGGTTTTTGAGTTTTTGTTTTTGGATGTGACTGCTTCTTCCTGGCTCGCATATTTTTCTCTCAGGCGCTCAACCTGCTCCTGGGTGACTCCTTTCGCCAGCAATTCCTTGCCTATCTGTTGTTCAGACTTGCCTACGGCGCTCTGTCTCTTTATATAATCAATAACCTGTTGGTCGGTCATTTTTGCCCATGCTGTCAGGGCAGTAATCATTGCCACAACTATAAGGGCAGTCCTCATAAAGGGTTTTGACATTGGTTCGTTATATTCGTTTTTGATTTATAAGGATTCTCAAGATTTGTTTGCGCACTTGTTATTCTCTTTAGATTCACGCACTTTTTTTCTGTGCGTGAGCCATATATTCGACAGGGTCCAAGCTGCGATGTCGATTAGCAGAAGCAGATTGACTTCGATATAGCGCGATAGGAATATGTTGAAAGTGCTGAAAACAACTGCGCTTACCACGATAAATACCATAGCGAGGCGCTGATTGATGCCAATGGCCAGAAGTTTATGGTGAATGTGTGTCTTGTCAGGGAGGAAAGGATTGCCGTGACGACGAATGCGACGGAAGAACACTCTGACAACATCAAAACATGGAATAATGAGGGGAGATGCGGCGAGAATTAGAGGGTTAGTTCTGAAAATAGGCAGCGATTCGGGAGCGTACTGCAGGAGGGCAAGAGCGAGAAAGACCAGGAAAAGACCTATTGTAAGGCTGCCGGTATCGCCCATGAATATCTTTTTGCGCTTTTCCGGGTCGCCGAAAACGTTATAATAGAAAAACTGAATCAGAACTCCGAATGCCGCAAATGAAATCATAGCATAGACCGGCTTGTCAATGAGCAGGAAGGCGGTGCCGTAGATTATGAATGCTGCGCCCGAAAGTCCTGATGCCAGGCCGTCAATGCCGTCTATGAGGTTTATAGCATTGATGACGTAGACAACAACCAGTATTGTTAGCGGTATTCCGAGGAAAGGGCTTATGATATGGAGACCCAGCACTCCGTGGAGGTCGTGAATCCATAGGCCTCCTCCGATAAGCAATATCGAGCAGAAAATCTGTATGACGAATTTCGCGCGGTAGCGAACGCCAATAAGATCGTCAGCCATGCCGGTGAGGTAGAGCATGAGCAGAGCGCAGAATCCAAAAGATATGGCCTGGGCGTTGGCTCTCATCATATATTCGATTTCTTTGTCGCCCATCAGGAAAGCGAGGCCGAGAAGCAGAGACACAGAGAAGCATATTACGGGTGTAAATGCTATGCCTCCAAGGCGTGGCACAGTGCCTCGGTGGATTTTTCTTTCGTCCGGCTCGTCAAAAAGCTTGCGGCGGAAAGACACAAGGAGTATCTGGGGAATAAGTATTCCCGCAAAAAGGATGCTTAAAAACATCGCTATGAAGGAGCCGAAAATCCCTATTGTCATAGTGGATAGATTTTGAGGTGAGTATCAGATGTGTGACAATCGTGAACTTCATGCCTAATCCGTCGCAGACGGTTGGCTGCGCGCTCCTTGCTATATGGAGAGAAATGGATAATCATGATCGTCTGACAGAAGTTAAGGTCACATAATAATTTAAGCACACGCAGTACACAGTCCGGCGTGTGCGCACGGACACAATCCCCGGATTGCTACCTTCCGTAGGTTTGCAGCCTCGCGGCAGGTCGGTCTGCAAAGATAAGACAAAAGGTTTGACAATGCAAATTTTTTAAAGTGTCATTGTGGCTATGGGGTATTTGGCAAGCGTCAGAATTTCTTGAGGTGTATAATGGCACTTTCGCTGCGGAGAGTGAGGTTTTTGCCTGTGAGATGTGTGATTTCAAAAGTGGTCTGCCATGAGAATATACCCCATTCGTTCAGAGAGGTGTTGTCTGTGTTGTAGGGGAATTCCAGGGCGATTTTGTCGCCGTCATGAACCATATTCCCGGCAAATATTACGCCCCCCCTTGTGAGATTGACAGTGTGGAGATTGAAGCAGATAAAGAGTCCTGTGGGCTCGGTGGTGGTGCCGTCCTGCAGGTTCTCGATGGAGATTATGCGCCACTGGCCGTCAAGATCTCCGTTGATGCCTCTTTTTTGACATGACGCCGTGGTGGCGAAGAGTATGATTGTGGCAAATATTGCTGCCACGTTGCTGAAAAAAGTTTTACGTGTCATAGCCATCCGGTTTTTTTGATTGAAAGCATTGCTCCGAAGCTGGGTCCGAGGAGCGATCCGCCGTCAGAGCCAAGCGAGAGTGTGCCGCTCCATCCTTTTAGTTTTGCGGGGGTGAAGGTGGTTTCAAAAAGTGTGTTGAAGTTTTTCAGTTCTCGTGATGTGGGTATGTCATACGTGCCCCAGCTGCGGGTGTATGAGAGGAGTACGCGGTAATTCAGCCATGAGAGGGGGGCGCCTTCAAACCCGAAGTGATGACCCTTGATTCTGTTGTGTCTGAAGTTAAGAGCATGGTTGCGGTTATAAATCGGAGAAATAAGCAATGGGTTTCCGATTCCCATGCCCCAGTGTTGCCAGCCGGTGTAGATGCTGTGGTTGTAGTACTGGTCGCGTCCGCTCACCTGCTCGGGTATTTCAGGTGTATGGTCCCAGTACACCGCTCCTGCCTGGTCCTTGGTGTAAAGATATTCATAGACGAATGTGCTCACCACCGGGTTGCGGGGGAAGGAGACCTCCGCTCCGAGAAGCATATCATGCCAGGTGTATTCGAGAAACATCATTGAATGATCCTCGAAAAAGTGGTCGTAGTAGATTTTAGCTTTCCAGGGGGAGTTCTTGTCGTTCCAGTTAAGAGCAAAATTCCAGTCACCCACATGGTTTCCGTAGACATTGAGCTGCTCTCCCATGGGGGTGTTCGCTCCTCCGCTTGAAGGAATGATTACTTTGAGCCAGTCCTTTATGCTTTCGGGCATATCAATGACAGCGTCTCCGGTGTAAGATTTTCCGCCAAATTGAGCTGCCATCTGCAATCCGCCTTCAAGCTGCAGGGGGAATCTGTCGGGGTCGCCGATGCGAAGGAATCCTCCTTTGGAATGAAAGAGCACGTGCTCGGTGCGTTTTGTGCCGGGTGCGGCAAAATCCTTTTGCCATCTGCCGTCGGTGAAGAATCCGTATGAGAAGAATCCTTTGACTGCGAGCCACCCCTTGGTAAGAGGCACAATTGTGTATTCCGGAATCTCAATGCGCGCCTGGGGTATCGGTCGGGCATTCGGTGAAAACAGCATATTGCCGCTACTTAGGCGCGGATTGTTGAAGCCAGACGTGAATTCCTTGCTGCCGACCGTGAGCCCGAGGCAGCGGTAGCGCACCTCGCCGTAGAGCTGCTGGATTATAAAAGAGGAGGTGTAATTATAGGCTGCCGCGAGGTCTACTCCGGCTCCCCATGCAAAACGCTTGCCGTTCTGGTGGGCGTCGCGGAAGATTCCCGCACGCAGGTATCCATTATTCTTCTTGATGGATGAAAGCCCGAATCGGTTATTGGCCAGCCAGAAAGGTGTGTTTTCGCCGGAACTAAAAGATGTGTTGGCTTCCACGGAATAGTATATACTGTCGGGCATTTCAGCTCGAGCCGGCGCTGTTGAGGCAATGATAATCGCGGAAGCGAGGAGAGTGTGTTTATAAAGATGCATCAGCTTTGGTTTTAATTTTTTTTGCGGGTGCAAAGTTACATAAAAAAGCGGAAGTATAGGCAAATGTGACTTTTGTTTGAACAATATGTTGCGGTTGATTGTTTACCTGCCAAACGACAAAAGAAAAACTACAGTACATTTTATTCATAAATCATAAAAATATGGATTTTTTGACAAAAGACAAGCTGGTTATAGTAGGTGCAGCCGGCATGATTGGCTCAAACATGGCTCAGACAGCTATGATGATGCGCCTGACTCCCAATATCACTCTTTATGACCCATACGCTCCGGCGCTTGAAGGGGTTGCCGAGGAGTTGCGTCACTGCGGATTCGAGGGGATGAACCTCGTGGCAACTTCCGACATCAAGGAAGCGCTGACCGGCGCAGACTATATCGTAAGCTCCGGTGGCGCTGCGCGCAAGGCCGGCATGACCCGTGAGGACCTTCTGAAAGGTAATGCCGAAATCGCCGAGCAGTTTGGCAAGGATGTAAAGCAGTATTGCCCTGGTGTAAAACATATAGTAGTGGTGTTTAATCCGGCAGATATAACGGGTCTTATCACTCTTGTGTACTCCGGTCTGAAACCTTCGCAGGTAACAACACTCGCGGCTCTTGACAGCACGCGCCTGCAGTCGGAACTGGCAAAATTCTTCAAGATTGCTGCCGATAAGGTTGTCAACAGCCGTACATACGGCGGTCATGGCGAGCAGATGGCAGTGTTTGCGTCAACAACAACAGTTGACGGCACACCGCTTGATTCGCTAATCGGCACTGACGCCCTGCCTGTTGAAGAGTGGGAGAAGATAAAGGTGAAAGTTATTCAGGGCGGCAAGAATATCATCGAGCTGCGTGGTCGTTCATCCTTCCAGAGCCCCGCATATCTCTCAATCGAGATGGTTGCGGCCGCGATGGGTGGCAAGCCTTTCCGCTGGCCGGCAGGATGCTATGTCAACAACGACAAGTTCAAGCACATAATGATGGCTATGGAAACAACCATCACCAAGGACGGTGTCAGCTACAAGAATATAGCCGGCACACCCGAGGAGCAGAAAGAGCTTGAAAAGAGCTATCAGCATCTGTGCAAACTTCGTGACGAGGTGATAGAGATGGGAGTGCTTCCGAGAATTCCGGACTGGCATAAACTCAATCCCAATCTTCACTAAGAGCAGAGATATACAGTTTATACATCAAAATGCCTCCGATAGTTGTTGTCGGGGGCATTTTGATGTGGATAATTTTGTTTTGTTGGCATAATGTTATACTTTTGTCGAAAATGCTATCATAAAATCAAGTTTTATGCCACTGATAATACCAAAGCAATATAAACGCAAGCTGCTGCCTGAAACCACCGAGGTCGCTATCAAGATGATAAAGGATGAATTTCAGCGGCGCCTCGCCGAGGATTTGAATCTCAGGCGCGTAACCGCACCTCTTTTTGTGCTATCCGGCACGGGCATAAATGATGACCTGAATGGTGTTGAGCGGGCGGTGAGTTTTCCGGTTAAGGCTGTGGGTGACCGCAGGGCCGAGGTCGTGCATTCCCTGGCGAAATGGAAACGAATCAAGCTCGGCGCCTACGATATAGCACCAGGCTATGGATTATACACCGACATGAATGCCATAAGGGCAGATGAGGAGCTGGATAACCTTCATTCTCTGTATGTTGACCAGTGGGACTGGGAAAAAGCCATCAATGAGAGTGACAGAAATCTTGATTTTCTGAAAGAAACCGTTCGCAAAATCTACAATGCGGTAAAGGAAACCGAGCAAACGGTGTATAAGCACTTTCCGCATATCACTCCGCGCCTGCCGGAGGAAATAACTTTCATACATTCCGAGGAACTGCTGCAACGCTATCCGGGTATGAGTGCCACGGATCGTGAGGGCGCGGCGGCAAAGGAGTATGGCGCCATATTCGTGATAGGCATAGGAGGAGAGCTCAGCAGCGGTGAGCCGCATGACGGCAGGGCGCCTGATTACGATGACTGGATTACGCCGAATTCCGACGGTTATACCGGACTTAACGGTGATATTATATTGTATGACCGGATTCTTGACCGCTCATTCGAGTTGTCATCTATGGGCATAAGGGTCAGCCCCGAGTCCTTGCGGCGTCAGCTCGATGTGCGAGGGTGCAATGACCGCTCCGGGCTTGCCTTCCATCGGGCACTGCTCGCAGGAGAGTTGCCTTACTCGATTGGAGGCGGCATAGGTCAAAGCCGTCTGTGTATGTATCTGCTGCAAAAAGCGCATATCGGAGAGGTGCAGGCGAGCATCTGGCCGGAGGAGCAGATTGAGGAGTGCCGCAAGGCGGGAATAGAACTTCTTTGACGTAAAAATAAGGTCGGACAAATAATGCCCGACCTTATTTTTATGGATTACGTTTGCTTATTTGATATAGTTATAGGCTTTGAGGTTTGTGATGGCGCTCTTGAAGTTGCCGGCTTTGTCGAGCGGAAACACAAGGGTCTGCAGATAGTACATCTTGTTTTTACCGTCGTTGTGCCACTGCGTTGTCTTGTCGAGGCTCTCATATTTCTCGCCGTTGACCCAGAGAGTTGTCGATTTGTTGTCGCCGGTAATTTTTATATGTGCCTTTTCGCCGGGGTAGGGGCGGAAATTAAATGTATTGAGATAGCCGTCGCGCGCGAATCCGAAAAGACCTTTTATCGGGTCGCTGAGATAGAATACTGCATCGGGCGATGTGAAGAGGGCGGTGCCGTTAGCTTCGGGAGCGGCTGTTATGTCAAATTCAACAGTGTAGCCGTAGCCTAATTCCTTGACCGGTAGGGTTGAGCCGGGTGACACTTGCGTCTGTTCGAGCACAAGGCTGTTTGGCTCGCCGGTTTTGCCGAGTCGGTTTATGCCGGGAGCCTCGGTGAGTATGAGGGCGGCTTTTTCGAAGTCTTCAAACGGGATGGTGACGTTCGGGCCGTCCCAAAGTTTTGCCGCCATAGTCGGCATGGCATGCATTATGCGGTGGTGCACATCCTGTACTGACACCCCGTTGCCTACATGGTCGTTCCACACCGCGAAGTATCCGCCGACAATAGCAGGGTCTTTTTCCTCAAACTGCACGTTGCCGACCTTTGCGGGAGTCCAGTTTTCATATAGCCACTTGGTGTTGAGATAGTCATGATAGTAGCCGGCGTTAGGCACTATATAAACCATGCCGTCGGGGATGCTGTTGAGTTTGAATCCGAGCTTTACCATCTCCTTCGGGTCGGCATAGCCGTTGTACCAAGCATCAAGCATCACGCCTTCGGTTTTGATAGGAGTGTCGCCCGGAGCTGTGGAGAGTGAACCCCATACCCAGGGTTTCTTACCGTAACTCTCCACAAGTTTTATGTAGTGGTCCATGAATCCGCGGAATTTTTCGGCTGTCTCTTTCTTTTTGTCAAAACCGGGATAATCCTTGCCGAATTCATCGGTGCCGATGTGCATATACTCGTTTACAAACACCGGATTGTCACCGCCGAGATATTCGTCAAAGACAGAGTCGAGGAAGGGCATTGTCTCCTCATTGAAGAGGTCGAGGTGGTCCATGCCGAATTCTTTGCTGCCAATGCCCTTTTTATATTTGCTGAAAGCGAGAGCGTGGGCGGGGATGTCTATTTCAGGCACGATATCCACGAAGCTTTTTGCTGATGAGCGCTGGAAATCACGAAACTCATCCTTGGTGTAATAGCCATCGCGTGCTGTCAGGCCGGGAAAGCGGTCACTCTCCATGCGGAAAGCGGCGTATGTCTTATCCCAGTCATTGCCGAAATAGTAGGGGAAGCCGTTGTCGTTGAGATGTATGCGCAGGGAGTTGAATTTATAGTACGAAAGCACTTTCACCAGGTCCTTGAGATAGCTCATGGGAAAGAATTTGCGTCCCACGTCCATTGACAGTCCGCGCAGAGCGTAGTCGGGATAGTCAATTATTTTGCCGCAGGGTAGGGCGTGAT
>JAIDJW010000156.1 GCA_029052015.1 Paramuribaculum sp.
ATACAAAGAAATATTATTTCCATAATTACCTGATTACTTTTGTACAAAGTAAACAAGTAATCATTTCAAAATTATTTCAATTCGCTTAACTTTTTATGAAAAAATATTTTTTCGGCCAATTTTTTGTCAAGGACGCGGAGATATACATATTTATATATGGTGTACGCGATGACACAGCCTATGGTGGCTCCGGCCAGCACGTCGCCCGGGTAATGCACCCCGAGATATATCCGGGAGTATCCCACAGCAAAAGCCCATATAAACAATATAGCTGTCATGAGCCGGTGTTTGAAAACGAGCGATAAAAAAGTAGCGAGCACAAATGAGTTGGCCGCGTGGCACGACGGGAAGCCATAGCCGCCGCTGTGGAGACATTGGTATTATTGGCTTATTTTTGGGTATTAAACGGAAGTGTCTGTGTGATTATTTGATGCAAAATCATAATAAATATTATACAGCGCTATTTCATTCGGTGGCCAGGGAGATAGTGAACTGAAGTCCCCCCATACTACGGTTTTCGGCATAGATGCTTCCGCTGTGAAATGCCACGGCATTTTTTACTATAGCCAGCCCGAGTCCTGTGCCTCCGGCAGCGCGTGACCGTCCCTTGTCTATCCGGTAGAAGCGCTCGAAAAACCTTGTCAGATGCTCTTCCGGTACTCCGCAACCGTTATCATGCAGTGTAAGCACAATCCTGTCCGGCTCCGCGGTCATTAACCTGATTATAATCTCTGTCCCTCCACTATAGGCTATGGCATTGTCTATCAGATTGCTGAACACAGACTCGAGCAGTTGGCGGTTTCCAGTCATCACAATCGGGGTTTTGACAAGATTTTCAATGCTGATGCCGTGCTTCTGCGCCAGTGGGGTATGGTCGGCCACAACATCTTCTATCACTTCATCAAGTCTGATTCTCGCCTTGGATATGGTGTTTTTACCGTCATCCATACGTGTTATCATGGCAACGTCCTCAAGAAGATGCTTTAGCCTGTCGCAGGCGGTAAGGCAGCGATGCAGGAATGTCATGCGCTTGTCGGCATTCATTTCCGGATGTTCAATAAGAGTTTCCACGCATATCCTGATGGATGCGACCGGAGTTTTCAGCTCATGGTTGATATTGTTGGTGAGCTGTTTTTTGATTCTTTCTTTTTCCTGCTGCTCGCGCAGAGCATTGCGGTGCTCGGTGTCGCAGTCGGCATTTGCTTGTTGCAACCGCGCGTAAAGACGCACTATATTATTCGATATTTCACCTAGTTCATCGTTGGGAAACGGTTCGGTGTCAGAAATTTTAGCGCCACGCTCTACATTCAGCGCAAATTTTCTCAGACGGGTGATGTGAAGTCCGACCCTGCGCGTGGCAATAAAACCGAGCACACACATAATGGCGGCAATAATGCCCATAATCCATAGAAATCCGAAGTCGGGGCGAAGCAGGGTGCTCAGTGACAGGGAGTAGGGTACCGCCGTGCGCACTATAATGCCGTCGCTGCTTCTTGTTGCAGAGTAAAAATATGTTGTGCCGGTGCTTTCGCTGTGGCGGCGCACAGCATAGCCGTTGCCGTAGCTTATGGCTTTCTGTATCTCTTCGCGATGAAGATGGTTGGTCCTGGCGAGAGAATCTACCGCGTTGTCATACAGTATGTCGCCGTGCTCAGAGATAACACTCAGACGCAGGTCCTCAAACGGATGCACTTCCCGGAGGTTCAGTTTGCGGATGTCATGGCCGTCGAGCAGCTCTGTGATGACATAATTGTTTATCAGTTGTAGCTGGGAATCAATCTCTGCCGCTTTGAATTGTTTTTCGCGATTGTACTGGAACATCGCGAAGCACAACACCATGACTATCGAATAGCCGAGCAGCCACAGGAAGAGCCGCAGGGGATATGAAATCTTACTCGAAGAAACCATATCCGTAGCCTGAACGAGTAACGATATTCCTGCCGTATTCGCCGATTTTCTGACGGATGCGGGTGATATTGACATCAACGACTCTGTCAAGCACCACAACCTCGTCGGTCCATATCTCCTTTAGGAGTTCTGCGCGGCTGAATATGCGCTCGCGGTTTGTCATAAGTTTCAGCAATATCTCATATTCCTTGCGCGGCAGGCTCACTTCGGCGCCGTTGAGAGTACATCTTCTGGTGTCGGTGTAAAGTACGAGCCCTTTGTACCCGACAGTCTGAGGCTGCTTGTGTGGGGCGGTGGCGGATGTGGTGCGCCTCAGCACAGTCCTGATTCTTGCAAGCACGCCTCTGAGCGAATAGGGCTTCATGATATAGTCGTCGGCTCCGAGGTCCAGACCGGCAATCATGTCATCCTCGCTGTCCTTGGCGGTGCAAAATATAATAGGTATATGCGCCAGCTTAGGGTTGGACTTAATTATCTTTGCAAACTGGGTGCCGGAAATCTCGCCCATCATTATGTCAAGGAGTATCAGATTGTAGGATGCGATATCCATAATCAAAGCTTCCTCCGCGCTTCCGGCGGTATCCACGTCATATCCCTCCGATTCGATATTGAAAGCGAGAGCTTCGCGCAGTGCTTCCTCATCGTCGACAACGAGTATTCGTTTTTTTGTGTCCATAGCGCAAAGTTATATAATAGCTTCTGACTGCCGTATGCGTAGCCGTAAGGTTTAATAAAACTTTAATAACCGGCAATGAACCTCACTGACACTCTCTTGCTGTCCATGCCACAGGCTAAAAAATACTTTTAATAAGCCTTGCGATATTTCGAGTCGCCGGCGATATCTTCAAGAATGCTCATGTATGATGCGTAGCGGCTTTGGGCAATGCGCTGCTCATCCAGTGCGGCGCGCACCGCACATCCGGGCTCATGGGTGTGGGTGCAGTTGTTGTAGCGGCAGTCAGCCGATATTCTGAATATTTCAGGGAAATAATGGGCTACTTCGGCTGAGGTCATATCAACGGTGCCGAATCCCTTGACTCCGGGTGTGTCGATGATTCTGCCTCCGGGGGCGGGGAGGTCAAACATTTCGGAGAATGTGGTGGTGTGCATTCCGGTGTCGTGAGCGGCGCTAATGGCGGCGGTGCGCAGGTCGATGCCCGGAATAAGCCGGTTGATAAGCGAAGTTTTGCCAACTCCGCTGTTGCCGCTCAAAAGGGTGGTTTTTCCGGCGAGAATCTCGCGGAGGCGGTCGATGCCGTTGCCGGTTTCGGCAGATGTGTGGACCACATTGTAGCCTATGGAGGAGTACAGATAGGTCACAGCTTCTATATACTCCTCGCGGTCAGGGTCGCCTGCGCAGAGATCGCACTTGTTCAGCACAAGAGTAGCCTCAATGCCGTATGCCTCAGCTGTGGCAAGGAAACGGTCGATAAAAGTGGTGGAGGTGACGGGATGAAACAATGTTGCCACAAGGCACACACCGTCGATATTGGCGGCGATGATATGGGCTTCCTTGCTCAGATTGCTGCTGCGCCGGATAATATAGTTGTGTCGCGGATGTATCGCTGTAATCAGCGAGTCGTCCGCATCGCCCTGGCGTATGTCCACAATGTCTCCCACTGCTACCGGATTAGTGGTGCGTATGCCCTTGATGCGGAAGTTGCCTTTGATTTTACATGGTATCTCCGCGCCGTCCTGAGTGCGCACTACGTATGAGCTGCCGGTGTTTCTGATGACTGTACCTTCCATAATGTGTTCAACTGAAAGCCCGGCGGATGGGCCGGGCTTTCGTTATAGTGTGTGTGATGCGGCTGGATTAGCCGGGAAATTCTTTAACCAACAAGGCGAACAAGAAGCTCTTTGTCATCTCCGCTCTCCTCAAAGGCGAGTTTGCGTTCGCAGGCCAGCCAGCCGAGTGCTGCGTAGATTTCTTTTTCCTTGAGTTTTGTGATTTTTTTGATTTGCTTGAGACCAAGAACGTCGGCTTCGTTGAGAGCATTCCAAACAAGGCCGGCCCAAGTGCCGATAGTGTCTGTGTTCATTGCTGTAAGAATTATTTGTTAAACAAAAATTTACTTAGTTTGCATAAATTTAAGTGTGCGCTGCAAAGATACGCTTTTTTATTATAATCTTGCAATGATTTAACTAACAATTTTACAGTGAGATATGTTCGGGAGGCTTTTTTTGCCTGTTTTTATAGGATTTTAGTGCTATTTGGTGAATGGCAACGCTCTCTGGGGTGGTACTCCGAGTTTTATCGCGCGCCTGGCGTCTGCAGCAGCTTCATCGGCTCTATAACGCATCTTGTTGAGCATCGCGCGGTAGAGGTATAGCTCGCCGTCCGAGGGGTCGAGTCTCAGCCCTTCCGCAATATCAGCGGATGCCTCGTTGAGGTCCTCCTTCATGAGGTAGCACAATGCTCTCGCAGCATAGTACTCGGCCTGCGGGGTGCGCTCTATGACTTTTGTGAGCGGTGCTATGGCATTGGCATAGTCGCCGGTAGATGAATAGAATGACCCTGCGGCAATGTCGGTGAGCGGATTTTGCGGGGCTATGGCTGTGAGGGAGTCGAGCTGGAGTTTTGCCGCGGCATTGTCGCCTTTGCGCAGACAATACGTCATGAGCATGGCGCGTGCGCGCACATTGGCACTGTCGATGTCGAGTATGGTGCGGCAATCCGCGGCGGCTTCATCATGACGTCCGGCAGATTCAAGCACCGTTGCCCGGTTGGCATGGACGGCAATCGCGCGGGGAGCGATGTTGCACGCATCGGTGAGGGTCTCTATAGCCGCCGAGTCATTGCCCTGATAAAACTGCATCATGCCGATGTTGGACAGCAGCAGCACATTGGCGGGATTGGACGGTTCAATCTGCATTGCGCTGCGGAGCGTATGCTCGGCGAGTTGCCAGTCGCCTTCAGTTATTGCGCTGTCGGCGATACCCATCATTCTCACATAGTCGGTTTCCTTGTCGGAAGTCTGTGCGAAAACAGTGGATGCGGCGGTGAGTAATGCGCAAATTATTGTTGTAAGGAGTCTATGTGTCATGGCGGCAAAGTTATGAAGCAGTGGCGATATACAAAGGTTGCATTGATATAAATGTTGTTAACATCTGTAATAACCTGCAGGGATATACGCTTTTTGGTATAATTTAGCGGCGATGTTACGTTATTTGCTCACAGCAGTGCTGATTGCGGCTGCACTTGCCTTGGAGGCCCGCACGCCTGCGCCGGTGGTGGCAGACAGTGCCACGAGGAAGCCTTTGCCCGCAGCGTCCATATATGATTGTCGCGGCAAAGCTGTCGGCAAGAGCGATTCACGCGGCAGATTGCCGAATCTGTCGCCGGAAAGTTTCCCCGTTACTGTCCGCTATCTCGGTTTTTATGAAAAGACGGTGCCGACTTTCTCTTCCGATACGGTTTTTCTTCAGGAAGATATATTTGAGCTGCCGGAGGTTGTTGTTGAGTCGCGCGCCCGCAAGTTGCTTCATATTCTCGCATACGTGCGCGAATACTCTACTCTGACAACATATACTGACACCGTGTTTCTCTTCCGCGAGAAGATGGTCGACTATATGCTTGCTCCTGACAAGAAGGTCAGATTCAAGGGATGGTCTAATCCGCGGATACTCACGAGCAAGTCATACTACCGGTTTACCGACTCTCATGGCCTCGACAGCGTGAGCGATGTGAGCGGCTTTCATTTCTCGTGGTCCGACTGGATAGGGATAGCTCCCGAGCGTTATCTTCCGCCCGCAGTCAGGGGGCTGGAGCATGGCTCGGATACTCTTATGGGCAAATACAGCCCGGTAGAGGTGTGGATGAAAAATGAAGACAAGGTTACTGTGGATATAGATGTGCTCGCCGCCGAGAGCGGCCGACGGTGGGTGCCCAACCTGTCGGGATTTTTCAGAAAAGACCTTGATTTCGAGAAATTCAAAATACGGTTCAGCTACTACAGCGCCGATGACTCTATAACCCCGCAGCATCTCACAGGCTATTCCTACGACATAGAGTCAAACGGCAGAGGGCACGAAATGTTCAGGTTTCACAAAGTCGATGAGCCGTTTTTTGTCAGCACCCATGCCGAGGTATATATAATGGACAAGGAGTATATAACCGTCAAGGAAGCCCGCAAATGGGATGCCCGCAGGTTTGACATGGACGCGCTCGGCATCTACGAACCGAGCGACGCACCCGCTGTTCATCCCGATGTGCTTGCTCTGGTCAATCGAGTAAACGGCATTGACCGCGACAATGTCAGAGTGGCACAAATCGCCGACCACAGCATGGTAATGGTGTACAACGGCGACAGGAACTTCCGCTTCGGCAACCGGCTTCTTTCTATCTTCAAGAACCTGACCGGCATCAGCAGCTATAAATTCAACAGAAATATCAAACGGACCATGCGCCAGCTCAGAATAGATCAGATGGAGCGCAACAATGCCCGCGCCCGCCAGTCACAAGAGCAGTAGCTTAATGCCCTGCAAAACTTGATACTACGATAAATATTGAAAAATATTTCGATATTCGGGTTGAGTTTTTGTCAGGATATGTGTCTTATAGATGTATGACAGACAAAAACAGCATTGAGCGGCTATTCAAAGCACATTATCTGCAGATGCACCGGTTGGCGGTGGCACTTCTGCACAACGATGACCTTGCGCGCGACATTGTTCACGATGTGTTTGTTTCGTTGCTTGACGGAAAAACGGGAGTTGCTGTAAGCGGAGGTTATTTAATGAAAGCAACAAGAAACAGGTGTCTCAACCTGATAAGAGACAGCGAAATCCATCAGCGCGTAGCCAACCTGTTTTTCGTTGACAACGAGGAATATGACTCGGAGGATTGGCCGGATGATGATACAATCGCACGAATCTACAACCTCATTGCCAATTGTATCTCTCCGCAGTCGCGGCGTGTGATGGAGCTCAGATTCTCACAAGGATTGAGGTTTGCCGAAATAGCATCCGCTATGGGAATAAGCGAAACAGCCGTCTATCGCCATTTGAGTCATGCACTTACACTAATCCGTAAAAAACTCAAGGAAGATGAACAGTAAGCCCTACGATTTTCATGATGCAGGTGTGTATGATACTGTGCTTGACATGATTGAACATCCCGAAAGCTACACCGCCGGGCAGTTGGAAGAAATTCTGGCAAATCCGGAAGCAAGGGAGATGTATAATCTTCTGAGCAAGACAGATTCAGCCCTAAAAGCCAATGAGGAGATAGACGTTAATGCGGAATGGAAAAGATTTTCACTAAAATACTCCCTGCGTCCCCGCCGTTGGTTAATGTGGGCGGGCAGCCGTGCGGCATCGGTTGCAGCCGTAATATGCACATCGATTGTCGCTGTTGCCGCCGGAATAGCAGTTACAGTAGCTGTTGTCGAGCGTAGCAAAGACTCTAAAGCCGAGACGCAAGAGCAGGTTTTGGCAGCATCCGCCGTCGCCCCGTCGGCAAACACTGTAATACCGGAAGATACAGTCAATACCGTTGCGGCTCCTGTAATGTTTGAGAACGAGACTCTTGAAGTGATAATGGACAAGGTTGCCGCGGCATACAGCGTGGAGATAAAGTTTAATAATAAAGAAGCCGCCGGGTTGCATCTATATTATAAGTTCGACCCTTCGTTGACTCTTGACGAAATAGTGTCGCAGCTCAACACATTCGAGCGCATAAATATCAGACTCAACGGCAACTCTCTGACAATAGACTGACGATGAAGGTTTTTCTCGCTATAATATTGGCTGTCACTACCTTTGTTTCAGCCAACGCATACACTTTTACATACTCCTTTGACGGCACTCCCTTGTCGGAGGCGATTGTCCGGATAAGCAAGGACCATCCAGAAATCAATATCTCCTTTATATATAAGGAGCTTGACAATTATGACACTTCGGCGAGAATCGCGACAGATGACGCTTATGAGGCGCTCCGCAGTCTTGTAGGGCTGAACCCGGTGTCGGTGATAAAGAAAGATGACAATTTTTATATCGAGGCTCTTCAGCATGGCAGGTTCCGCTACACGGGCCGGGCTGTTGGCACCGGCAATGAACCGATAGCATCGGCTGTGGTCATGCTGCTTTCGCCAAAGGATTCCACCGTGGTGACATATGGCATCACCGATGATGCGGGACGTTTCGCAATTCCGTGTGACCGTCAGGGCGTCATAGCCAAACTCACCTGCCTTGGATATAAGCCGGCGTACCGGATGTGTTCTACATTTGATGTCGGCACAGTTCAGATGACCGAGCTGCCGATACAGTTGAAGACCGTAACCGTTGAGAGCGCCAACGCATCGCTGCTGTCAGACAAAAGCGTCTACCGGCCCACCCAGCGCCAGAAAAACGCATCGCAGACAGCAGTAGACCTGCTTGCGAGAATGGCAATTCCTCAGCTATTTGCCCGGTTGGGTTCATCAAGTGTCAGTACGGCATCGGGTCAGCCGGTAGCAATCTATATCGATTATGTTCCCGCTTCGGAAGATGACCTTAAAATGATGAGAATATCTGATGTAAAGAGCGTGGAATATCTTGAATATCCCGCTGACCCGAGATTTCAGGGCAATAAAAACGTCATCAATTTCAGGATGACAAGATATGAATATGGAGGCTATGTAAAGGCTTTGGGCACGGAAAATTTTATTGCAAACAGCGGATTCCTGCAGGCAAATGCGCGATTAGTGAGAAAAAAGATGAGTTATGATATAATGGGATACAGCTATTATATATCGAACGACCATTTCAGCACAGACCAGACTGAAACATATCGGCTGCCGCAAGAGAATGGAGAAATCAAAAGTTTTAAGAGAGAGTCTTTGACTGAGACATCAA
Organism: Paramuribaculum sp.; assembly: GCA_029052015.1. Classification (GTDB taxonomy): domain Bacteria; phylum Bacteroidota; class Bacteroidia; order Bacteroidales; family Muribaculaceae; genus Paramuribaculum. Next base: position 8,746 of record JAIDJW010000156.1, read on the forward strand.
GATACCGCAGGAGGAATTATGAAACCAGCTTCAGGGCATTATACTCAGGAGATAAAACCACGGCAAACACCCAGGTAGCAGTGGGTCTTGATGATACTCCCCATAATGATAATAGCGGTTTGGTGCGGTACACGGATAATATTCTGGCAACATCCGATTACAGTACAATTTCAGACTCAAAAGCAAAATATCTCAAATTCAGCGGCTATTATTATTTTGGATTGCCCAAAAACAGCTCAATGACAGCATCGGTAAGTTATTCCTATTCTCACACGAATCAGAGTTCTCTTTATTCCGAGAGCAAGTTAGAGCATATATATAATGGAGCGAAAGACAACACTCATGATGGAGGCATGAAGTTGAATTATAGTAAGTCCTTTTATGATAGACATTCTATAATGGCACATGTCAGAGGAATATACGAGCATAACAGGACAAATTATACAGGTTCTTTGGACGCTCTTGACTATTCAACTACGAAATATGGACAAATCGGGACCTCATACAATTTCAGCGACACTAAGTTTTCTGCTTCATTAGGTTTCGGTTGGTGTTGGCTGGCGACAAAACTAAACGACAACCGGGCTAAATCGGACTATCCTTATCTTGATGCGTCATTGAGATTTTTACCAAATAGAAAGAATTCTTTCAGCGCTGTATTCCATTACTCGGTATGGCCTCCTTCCTCCAATTATAAGAGTGAGAATATAATCAGGATATCTCCTTTTCTATGGCATACGGGAAATCCCTACTTACAATCTTCCAGAAGTTACGATGTAGGCGTAAGCTACACATTCATTCCTTCTAGCAGATTCAGCATGACAACTTTTGCAAACTCCTGGCTTACCGGTAATCGTGCGGCATTCGTTTATGAGGCGACGCCCGAGGGTATAATAAGAAAGATTCAGCAGCCGATTGGCAAATTCAGTCATTACAACTATGGAGTCAGTGCCTCAGCCAATATGTTGGATAGAAAACTATATATTTCGGGGCAAATAGCTCAACTTCTCGTACATAACGGACAACCCTATGATGTAAATCGCTCATTTGTAGATTTTTATTTGCAAGCCATATATTATGTCGGAAATTTTAATTTTTCAATTGCATATACATCGGAGAATGCGACGGATAATTATAATTCAATGTCAGGTATATGGACAAAAAATAAAGACTCATTCTATGTGCAGGCAGGCTGGAGCAATATGTACTGGAATGTACGCCTGGCAGCGGTGAATCTTCAGAGATGGAACTGGCGTTCGTCTCATGATATCATGCATAGCGAGTATTATTCGGTGAGCCGACGTGTCAGCAATGCATCCTCTCATGCTTTTATTCAATTTTCTGCAACATACACTTTCGGATTCGGCAAACAGGTGAAACAAGGCAACGATATCTCAAAGCAATCGGGCGCGTCTTCCGGCATCCTGAAATAAACAAATTTTTCAGGCTTGGTGGTGTAACGAATAGGCGGTTCGCGCGTCTTTATTTAAAAAGACTATTTATGAACAGAGTACTAAATTCGCTACATTATGAATAAGGGAGGATAGAACTTCTAAAGTCTTTCTATCAGTTCCGTACCTGTCATAACATCCATTTTAGATATGGCAAATAGTTTTTTGCCCAGATCTTTTAGTGAAGCTCCAACATGATACACATCCTCATCAATAATTAGAAACCGATCATGGGCTTTTGCATAAGAATGAAGTGTCACGCCAGGATATTGTGCGTTATGTTTTGCTACGTCTTGCTTTATTTGGCGAGAAATCTGTCCGTTATAGATGTCTACTTTTATTCCGGGCTTACGTTTGGATAACTGAACAAGAACCGTATCATCAATATAGTTGTCAATAAATAATATTCGTACCATCGCTTGCCTTATAAGATTTGCAACGAGTGCGTATGCATCGAAAATTTGACCATTGAAGAAGATG
>JAIDJW010000157.1 GCA_029052015.1 Paramuribaculum sp.
CTCTGGGCACCATCAAGAGCCGCATCTTCTTCGCCCGCCAGCAGCTCCAGACCCGCTTCGCCGACTATCGCTGAACAACAGCCCCAACATCTGGAACATAAAGAGACTTTTTAAGAATATAGCAATAAACACCAGGCGCGTGCTCCGTGAGGAGCGCGCGCTTTCATTATAATATATAAGAAAATCGCCCTCTGACCATTGCGTCGGAGGGCGATTCTTTATCTAAGCGTATTGCCGTATCAGTTTATCTCGATTTCGTCAACAAACACGAATCCGGGCTTGCCTGCTCCGCCATGCCATGCAGGGATAACGGGCTCCGGCTTGACAACCACGCGGACATAACGTGCCTTTACGGGGTTGAAAGTGAGGGTGTGCTTCTCAATCTTGCTTGTCTCTTTAGTGAGAGCAGGATACTCCTCGGCAGCAACCTCCTTGAAGTTCTTGCCGTCGTCTGACACCTCAACCTCCATAGCGCGGGCGTCAAGAATCCATGACTGTGTGTCGACATTAGTGCGGATGCTCACGCTGCTGATTTCCTCCTCAGCCTCAAGGTCTATGTCGGCTATAAGATCCTTACCTACATAGCCTACCCAGTCGCCATTGTTGAAACCGGTTGAGCCAAACATACCGTCAACGAGAGTCACACCGCCCTGAGCTTTGTAACTTGGATGCGGGTCATTGACGAGAGTAACCGGTTTGGCGGTAGCCTTATTAAAAGAAATGGAGTTGGTGTAGACCTTGCTTTTGCTGTCGGGACGGATTGCCACAGCCTTGATTTCACAGGTAGAGTTCAACTCAACGGGCGAATCATAGAGCTGTGAGGCTTCAGTGGGCTCAGTGCCGTCAAGAGTATAATATATAGGAGCGTCATCGACAGTAGAGAGAGTCATTGTGATTGTGCCGTTCTCAGTATTGGGAGCAAGCTTACCGGCTACATCAAACATGTGGCGCGCGTAGTTGTAACCATTGGCGTCATAGTGGTTTAGCATACGGCGCACACGCTCGCTGAAAGCCTTATAATCCTTGGGGGCGTTGCTCCACTGCACATCGGCGAGGGCTGCCATACGCGGCAGCTCCATGTACTGCACCTGGGCAAAGGTGGGGATATACTCGGTCCAGAGGTTTGCCTGCACACCTATGATATGCTTTGCCTCCTCGGGAGTAAGGGCTGAAGGCATGGGCTCATAGCTGTAAACTTTTTCTACGGGAAGGTAACCTCCTATCGCATCAGGTTCGTTTGCGCGATCCTGAGTCTGGTAGTAGTCAAAATAGAGATATGTGTTCGGAGTCATGATTACATCGTGACCACGCTTGGCTGCCTCGATGCCGCCACTCTCGCCGCGCCAGCTCATAACGATAGCACCGGGAGCAAGACCGCCTTCAAGGGTTTCATCCCAACCAATCATCTTGCGGCCCTTTGATGCAAGGAAATCGCTCGCATGATGGATTACATGGCTCTGGAGTTTCTCCTCGGGAGTGCCGTGCTTGTCACCCTTCAGACCGAGCTCCTTGATTTTTGCCTGGCATTTGGGACAGTCTTTCCAGCGGGTCTTGGGGCACTCGTCGCCACCCACATGAATGTATTCGCTGGGGAAAATATCAACAACCTCGGCGAGCACATCATCTATGAGCTTATAGGTGGAATCATTGCCGGCGCAAAGCACATCTTCGCTCACGCCCCACTGCTGCCACACATCATACGGACCGCCGGTGCAGCCGAGCTCGGGATAAGCCTTGAGCGCGCCGAGCATGTGGCCGGGCAGGTCGATTTCAGGAATAACGGTGATATATCTGTCTGCTGCATACTTTACAATCTCGCGGGCTTCGTCCTGAGTATAGAATCCACCGTAAGGAATGCTGTCGTAAACACCAGAATTGTGACCGATGACGGTGCCGCCGCGCTTGGAACCCAGCTCAGTGAGGAGCGGACGACTCTTGATTTCGAGGCGCCAGCCCTGGTCGTCGGTAAGGTGCCAGTGGAGAGTATTTATATTATGAAGCGCCAGCATGTCGATGAAGTTCTTCACCGAATCAAC
>JAIDJW010000158.1 GCA_029052015.1 Paramuribaculum sp.
TCCTTACTTCCTGTAAGCAATTTCACACCATCATGCGTGTCATGGAAGGCACTCTCAGTCAAGACTGCCGGGCATTTGGTATCGCGACATATTCCGAGATTCTGTTGAATGAACCGTTTGCCCTGTTTCTCAATGACAGCGCGGTTGCCTTTCAGCCCCGCTTCGATTGCCCTTGCCCAGATGGCATCGGCAAGCCACTTCGATTTCTGAGATGCGTTGAGCGATATTTCTGCCACAAATCCGCTCCACTCGCCATCATGCCACTTCCCATCATTCGAGTTGGCATTACTGTGTATCGACACAAGGATTACATTCTCTTTGCCATAGAGGTCGCAGATTTGATTTACACGTTTCACCCGGCTGTCTGCGCCACTGTTGATTGGAATGTCATCCCGTTCCGGCACAAGCAGACGTGCATCATATCCGCGTTTTGTCAGCTCTCCGGCAATCATGTGCGCCATCTCCCGAGCCCATGCCCATTCCTGATACTTGCCGTCCGGGCTGCACTTTCCGAGCGTGTCAAACCCATGTCCGTTGTCAATTAAGATTATCATTGTTTGAAATATTTGATTCTAAAAATCCGCTTTTCTGTTTGATTTCACTGCGTCCGAGAACAAGGTCGGCAACTATTTTGGCAATATCATCCTTGTTTTCGATTATGATGCTCATGGTCTTTTCGGCTTTCCTCAGTTCCGCTTTCGTCCATGACTTCTCCCGGACAGATTTAAATTCGCAGAATATGCACCATGCCGCCCATATCATCGAGAAGAAAGGTGCGGGGAGTATGATACAGCCGATAAGATCAATACACATCAGCACGGAAAAAGGCATGAAATATTTGCGTCCTTTCTCGCAAGTTTTCTTGTAGCCTGTTGATGTGGTAGCCATCCCGAGTGCCTTGGCTTTCTTGATCCCGAAAAACAGGTCAACAGCCATAGCAACGAGCATGCCGCCGACACAGAGGCAGATGAGCAGTATGTGAAGATACATATGCTCATGAAGCAGGTTGTTCAATGTTTCATACATGGTTTATAATGGTTTGGGGTTACTTTTACAAAAATAGCGTATTCCATTTGCTGTGATATTATATCTTTACCCTCACAAAGTTATCATATGTTTCCAGCCTCCCACTTTTAAGTGTTGTGTCACCAGTCCACAATTCTGTCGACCGCGCGCTGTTGCTCGCCAGATGTGCGTCGCAGATAGATGCGTGTTGTCTCGATGCTCTCATGCCCCATCAGGTCAGCGAGCATGGCAATGTCCTTACGACGGTCAAGAAAATTGCGAGCGAACAGATGCCTGAACGAATGAGGATAGACCACTGCCGGGTCGAGTCCGTATCTCGTTCCGTAGCGTTTAAGCTGCTGCGCTATCCCACGTGATGTGAGCCGCCGGCCGAAACGGTTTGTGAATATGTAGCCCGATTCCATATGGCGCTTTTTTATCCATTCGGCGGCTTCTGTCCTGAGGCGCTTCGGGATATACAACCGCCGGATTTTCCCTCCTTTCGAGCAGATGTCGAGATAGCCCTGTCCGATATGTTCTGCCTTGATCTGGCGCAGTTCACTCACTCTTGCCCCCGTGGCCGCCAGAAACCATACAGTGAAATACCATTGCACATGACCGTTTCTTTTCAGGCATTTCTTGAAATAGCGGTAATCGGCGTCACTGATTACGTTTTCAAGAAAATTCTTCCGGGCAATCCTGACAACCCGCGGTTTAAGCTCCGGCCTCCCTATAAAATCAAGATACCTACCCAGTGCGATAAGACGCAGATTCACAGTCTGAGGACGATATCGCGACAGATACTCCTTGTAGCGTAACACGTTTTCTTCGGTCACCGAGTCATAGGTGTCCATAAACCGCGAGGCGGTCCACACGTAAGAGGCTACTGTATTTTCCGCAAGCCCCTCTTTCAAAAGATGTTTCCTGAACTTTTCCATCCGCCAAATATAATGCCATAACACACATTATGGGAACATCACTCATCGACAACTTCGACTACCGTGGTCGCCGCTTCCTCGACTCGCGCCAGA
>JAIDJW010000159.1 GCA_029052015.1 Paramuribaculum sp.
GGAATAACCTGTTCCAGACTCATGCTGTCGAGTTCCGCAATAAATGGCACACTGAGTTTATCTTATCAATGGTCATAGATGTAAGAGTTCTTTGATGCCGAGCGCAAATCCCACTGTAGCCATGACCAGAAGAATCACGGCTATAGTGCGGTTTACCAGCCACATGGACCGGACATTGAAATGGGCTCGCACCTTGTTTACGAAAAATGTTATGAGAAACCACCATCCTATCGCTCCGACAATAATGCTTATATATGCAAGTATATAGTGGTAGAATCGGTAGTTGGTGTCAAGAAATGAGAATCGGGCGAATAGACCGATTATAAAGAAGAGTATGAGGGGATTAGAGAATGTAAAAAGGAATCCGGTGGCAAAATCGCGCCAGTAGGTGTTTGCCGGTTCTGCTGGTGTTTTGAGTGAGCGTGAGGGATTGTTTCTGAAAAGGTATATGCCATATATAATCAGCACAAGGCTGCCTATTATCTGGAGCACATTCTGATTGGACTCGATAAAATCGGTTACAAACGACAGACCGAGACCGGTGAGCAGACAATATACCAGGTCTGAAAGAGAGGCCCCGACTCCGGTGAAAAAAGCTGCTGCGCGCCCTTTGTTGAGGGTACGCTGGATAACCAACATACCAATTGGTCCCATCGGCGCCGAAATCAGCACACCAATGAGCACTCCGGTAAGCACTATGTAGATGACACTCTCCATCTTTACGCAAAATTACTACACTCGCGCGGTAGTTGCAAATTTTTATTTGAGACTTGTCAGTAGGTCAGATGACCTCTTCGGGCTGCATCGATACGCAGAAGTATAAACAATAGTATGGTAAAACTCCATAAGCTTGAGCCTCCGTAACTGAAAAATGGCAGCGGGATTCCGATTACAGGGCATAGCCCGATGACCATTCCTATGTTCACTCCTATATGGAAGATAAGAAACGATGCGACGCAATAGGCGTAGACTCTGCCGAATACTGTAGGCTGACGCTCCGCGATATGAAGTATGCGCAGAATCATCGCAAGAAAAAGCAGAAGCACGAGTGAGGAGCCAATGAAGCCTTCTTCCTCGCCGATGGTGCAGAATATGAAATCGGTGTGCTGCTCTGGCACATATTTGAGTTTTGTCTGGGTGCCGTTAAGAAATCCTTTGCCTGTCACTCCGCCCGAACCGATGGCTATCTTTGACTGGTTGACATTATAGCCGGCGTTGAGCAAATCTTCCTCAAGACCGAGAGTCACCTTGATGCGCAGCTGCTGATGCGGCTGAAGCACCGAGGTGAAAGCATAGTTTACAGAGAAAAGGAATACCACTGACATAGCCGCGGCACCGACAGTGAGCATAATTTTTTTATCCGAGAGATGCAGTCCGATAGCCAGACAGTAGAGTGCCGCCACTCCTATCGCAGCAAGGAAGAATGGAAGCCCCGGAAGGGTATATCCCCACCAGTGGCATATCCCCGCTATGAGGCTGAGTGCTGCGAACCATCCCGCTACATTACGAGCTACAGTAAGGCGTCGGCAATATATGGCAAGCATCAGCACCATGATAACCATGATTATGATGAATACCATGGCTTCGCCAAGAGATATGCCCATGAAGGGGACCTCGGAATATTTTACCGCCAGGACGAAAAACAGCACAGCACAGAAAGCTGCCGAAAGCACCAGACCGCTCATGCCTTCGCGGTAGAGCACGAAAAATAGCGCAAGATATGCGAGGGCTGACCCGGTTTCTTTCTGCGCGAGAATGAGTATAACCGGAATAAATATGATTGTCAGCGCCCTCATATAATTCTGCGGGTTGTCGTTAAGCCTGAACTGGTAGCCGCTGAAGAGCTTAGCAAGTGCGAGTGCCGTGGCGAATTTGCCGAACTCGGCGCTCTGGAATCTTACCGGACCGAATACCAGCCATGAACGGGAGCCTTGAATGTCAGGCGCCACAAATATGGTGACGACCATAATCGCTGCTACAGCTATATATATTGGGTAGGCGTAGGTTTCGAACATGCGGCTGTCGATAAGTAGTATCATAAGGGCCAGTGCAAGGGCACATCCGATCCATCTGACCTGCTTGCCGGAAAATTCTTCGAAATCAAGAATACTCGCGTTGTCGAAATCATAGCTGGCAGCGTAGACGCTGAACACGCCCGCGACTATCAGCACAAGGTAGATTACGACTGTGAACCAGTCGACATACCTGAAATAAGACTGGTTAATGCTTCTTGACTCCACTGTATATTATGGTGTTAGACTCAAGCATACGCTGCTCAAGATATTTTCTTTGTTCTGAAATTTTGCCTGTCAGGTATTTTTCTATGACCAGACTGCCGATGGGCACTCCGTATGTGGCACCGAATCCGGCATTCTCAACATATACGCACACTGCAATCTTCGGATTATCATAGGGCGCGAAGCCTATGAATGCCGAATGGTCTTTGCCATGCGGATTTTGTGCGGTGCCTGTTTTGCCGGCAACTTCTATATCCGGCAGATTGGCAAGTCTACACGTGCCTCCTGTCACCGCCATACGCATACCTTCCGCAACCGACAGGAAGTGCTCCTGGTTTATTGTTGGATAGCGGCGCTCGATAAGCTCGTGTGGCAACACGGTGTCTTCTATTTCCTTGACTACATGGGGCGTTATGAACCATCCGCGGTTGGCTATAGATGCGCACAGATTGGCAATCTGAAGAGGAGTGGCAAGAATTTCACCCTGACCGATAGATACAGAAATAATAGTGTTTCCGCTCCAGCGGTTTTCACCGTATATTTTGTTGTAGAATTTGGCGTTAGGAATAAACCCACGGCTCTCTCCGGGGAGGTCTACTCCGAGTTTGTAGCCGTAGCCGAGCGATACCAGATGATTTTTCCAGACTTCAAATGCTTCTGCCGTGCTGCCGTATTTTGAGCGCCGGTCAAGCATATTTTTGAGTCCCCAGCAAAAAAAAGCGTTGCAGGAAGTCTGGAGAGCGGGCTTTAACGGCAGGGGAGAACCATGTCCGTGACATCCCACCTTTAGACCTCCGTTTATATAGCCATGATAGCATGGATAGGCGGTGGAGAGATTGATTACCCCCTCCTGAAGGAGAATAAGTCCTTGTCCCGGTTTGAATGTTGAGCCGGGAGGATAGGCGCCCATAAGCGCGCGGTCAAACAGAGGCTTGTATTTGTTATTTACCAGCTCTCGGTAGTTGGCTCCGCGCTTGCGTCCTACGAGCAGCGAGGGGCTGTAGGTAGGAGAGGATACCATGGCGAGAATTTCGCCGGTTGCAGGTTCTATAGCCACTACAGCTCCGATTTTATTGACCATAAGGGATTCGGCATATTGCTGGAGGTCGATGTCAAGACTCAGCTTGACATTGCGTCCGGAAATAGCGGGGCGGTCGTGCGCGCCGTTTTCATATCGTCCCTGAATTTGCCCCTTGGCATCGCGTATGAGTATTTCCATGCCTTTTTCGCCGCGCAGGTAAGGTTCATAGCTTTTTTCAACCCCCAGGTCACCGGTATAGTCGCCGGAAGCGTAGTAAGGGTCGCGGTTGATGTCGGCCTGGGATACTTCGCGAATATTCCCGAGCACATTTGCCGCTGCGTCATAGCCATATTCTCTTAGAATCCTTTTCTGAATAAAGAATCCGGGATAACGGTACATTTTTTCCTGGAGTCGTCCGTAATCCTCGGCGGAGAGATGCGTCATGAATGTCTGCGGGGAATAGGAAGAGTAACCGGGATTGAGTCGGCGGTCCTTCATGTCGGCAATCCTTTTTTTGAACTGCTCGGGAGTGATGGCGAGTGTGCGGCAGAAGTCTATGGTGTCAAAAGGCTGCACATCGCGCGGTATAAGCATAATGTCGTATGCGGGCTGGTTGAAAACAACCACTTTGCCGTTACGGTCATAGATTATGCCTCGCGATGGGTATATCGCCTTTTTCAGAAAGGCGTTAGAGTCGGCGTAATCCTTGTACTTGGAGTCTGCGACCTGAAGATTGAACAGGCGCACTATATATATGGCAACAATTACAACAATGAAGCCACCGACAATATATTTTCTTTTTTCAAGCTTATAGTCTTTTCTCATTACTGCGTGAAAGGAGGGTGTCTATACCCATGATGACGAGCCATGTCAGTATTGTGCTTGAGATAATCCGCAAAACGAGTCTTATCGGAGAGAAGAATGAAAATGCTTCGATGATGTATATCAACGTGCAGTATATCAACGCCATCGTTATGGCATATTTCATGAACGCGGGAGTGCCGATAGAGCGCGATGACGGGCAGGGGTCTGTAAGGTCTTCCTCACGGGGAAGATAGAGCCTCAGAACCGGTTTGCGCAGTGCTGCAAAAATAGTGCATGAAAGCGACGCCATGCCCGGAGTGTCAGAAAATACATCAACAATGAGTCCGAGAAAAAAGCCTATGGTAAGAACCCAGTTCTGCGACAAATCCAAAGGCAGATGAAGCAACACATATATATAAGCAAAGGCCATGGCAACTCCGAAAAGACACATATTATTGAGTCCTATAACCTGCAAGAGTATCAGCACAATGGCAAGTATCGCGAATTTGATTGTAGTTTTGCTCATATTCGGTTACTGTTGTTTCCGTTTAGACTCGGTGTCGGCCTCCACCGCTTTTATTTCCTCCGTCATAGAGTCAGCGATGACTCTCACGGTGGACAGAGTGGAGAAGTCGGTAAACAATCTTATTTTCAGCGCAAAGAAATTCTCATCATGGTCACGCATACCGGATTCGACAATCCCTACAGGAACTCCTTCGGGAAAAACCGTCGAATATCCGCTTGTAACAATCGTGTCACCGTTTTCAAACACTGCATGACGCGGAAGTTCCTCAAGTATGGCTGTAGTGTAGTCATCGCCTTGCCACACAAGCGACCCGACATGGTTATGCCCCTTGACTTTGCACGACAAGCGCAGATTCGGGTTTAGTAGCGATATGACGCGCGATGAGTGTGGTCCTGTGACATTTACTATTCCAACCACTCCATTCTGGTCCACGACCCCCATTTCAGGTCGGAGACCATCCTCCGATCCTTTGTTGAGAGTGATATAGTTGTGGGCTCGCGACACAGAATTGTTTATCACATGTGCTATTATGAACGAATAGCGCTGAAGCGACGAGTCAACGGGTACAGAATCGGCGTATTCTTTCTCACGATATGCGGCAAGCGATTGCTTGAGGTTTAGAATCTCGAGTTCGAGATGGGCGTTGCGTCGCTGCAGATCGGAATTTATTTCCTTGAGATTGAAATATGACGTCACCGATGAAGCGGCAGAATAAATGCCGGAAGACACTGCGTTGGCAGATGTCAGGAACACGTGGTGCTGATAAGGATTATTGCGAAACAAAAGCACGCAAGAAGCCACCGTGTAGATAATGAATAAAATCCACGCGCTGTAGCGTATGAGAAAGTTTATAAGATTTCTCACAGAGTATAATCCTTTTTTAGCTTAGTCCGAGCGCCGAGGGTTCAACGGATAAGGAAAGAGAATTTGTCGATGTTTTTCAGCGCAACTCCAGTGCCTTTTGCCACTGCGAGGAGGGGGTCTTCGGCGATATGGAACTGGATGCCGATTTTGTCGGTAAGGCGCTTGTCGAGTCCGCGCAACTGTGCGCCTCCGCCGGCAAGGTAGATGCCGTTTTTGACAATATCTGCATAAAGTTCAGGAGGTGTCTGCTCGAGTGCAGAGAGCACCGCAGCTTCGATTTTTGAGATGGATTTTTCGATGCTGTGGGATATTTCCTGATATGACACAGGCACTTCCATCGGCAGTGCGCTCATCTGGTTGGGACCGTGCACGATATAATCGTCCACCGGATTCTCAAGCTCAGTGAGGGCGGAGCCAACATTCATCTTTATCAGTTCGGCAGTACGTTCGCCTACCTTTACATTGTGGACTCTGCGCATGTGGTCCTGAATATCGTTGGTCAGGTCATCGCCGGCAATTTTGATGCTCTTGTTGCTGACTATACCTCCAAGCGAAATGACGGCGATTTCGGTTGTGCCACCACCTATGTCGACTATCATATTGCCTTCGGGGGCGAGCACGTCGAGACCGATACCGAGAGCGGCGGCCATAGGCTCGTAAATCATATATACGTCACGACCGCCGGCGTGCTCTGATGAGTCACGCACCGCGCGGATTTCCACTTCGCTGGCTCCGGAAGGGATTCCGACTACCATACGCATTGATGGGCTGAACCAGCGGCTTTTTGTGCTCGCTTTCTCCACAAATCCTCTGATCATCATCTCTGCGGCTTTAAAGTCCGCGATGACACCAGTGCGCAAAGGGCGAATGGTTTTGATGCCTTCGTGCTCCTTGCCCTGCATGAGCTGGGCTTCTTTGCCGACGGCGATGAGTTTGTCGGTGCGAACTTCTATTGCCACGATAGATGGCTCATCAATGACAATCTTGTCGTTGTGGATTATAATGGTATTGGCCGTGCCGAGGTCTATTGCAATCTCTTTGGTCAATGAAAAAAGTCCCATGGGTCTTTATTTATTAATAAGGTGTGTCTTAAATTTAATGTTTGAAGTGACGGATGCCTGTTGTCACCATGGCTATTCCGTTATTGTTGCAATAGTCGATGGTCTCCTGATCGCGGATAGAGCCGCCGGGCTGTATCACAGCATCTATGCCTGCCTGATGCGCGATTTCCACGCAGTCGGCAAAGGGGAAGAATGCATCGGAAGCCATTACAGCGCCATTGAGGTCGAAGTTAAACGACTGCGCTTTTGCAATGCTCTGGCGCAAAGCGTCCACGCGCGATGTCTGACCGATGCCGCTTGCAAGCAGCTGTCTGTTTTTGGCAAGAACGATGGCGTTGCTTTTGCTGTGCTTGACGATTTTGTTGGCAAACAGAAGATCATCGGCCTGCGCAGCAGTAATTGCTTTGTCGGTGACCTGCTTCAGATCAGCTACGGTTTCCACTGCGAGGTCGCGCTCCTGAACAAGGGCTCCGTTGAGAATCGAACGGAATTGGCGGGTAGTGGTGAGCTGACCGTGCTGCACAAGTATGATTCTGTTTTTCTTGTGGCAGAGAATCTCAAGAGCATCTTTTTCGTAGTTGGGAGCGATGATGACTTCAAAGAAAATTTTGTCAATCTCGGCAGCGGTAGCTGCATCAATGGGGGTATTGGAGATGAGAACTCCTCCGAAAGCGCTTACAGGGTCGCCTGCGAGTGCGTCGGTCCAGGCCTCAAGGAGAGTAGGACGGACGGCGAGTCCACAAGCATTGTTGTGCTTCAGTATCGCAAATGCCGGAGTTTCGGTGCCGAATTCAGTCATGAGCGACACTGCTGCGTCTATGTCAAGAAGATTGTTGTAGGAGATTTCTTTGCCGTGAAGCTGGTTGAACATCTCGTCGAATTTACCGAAGAACATCCCTTTCTGATGAGGATTCTCGCCGTAACGCATGGCTTTCTTTTCATCAATGGCTATGCGTAGATATTCAGCGTCGTTGTTGTCCCCGGCAAAGTAATTGTAAATTGCGCTGTCATAGCCGGAAGAAACAGCAAAGGCTTCTGCCGCGAAGAATCGACGTTCGGCAAGTGAGCTTTGCGCACCATTTTTGCCTATCATTTCGGCGAGGGGTGCGTATTGCGCCTTAGAAGCGACAATGATAACATCGTTGAAGTTTTTGGCGCCGGCTCTGATAAGTGAGATGCCGCCTATATCGATTTTTTCGATGATTTCTTCGGGAGATGCTCCGGAAGCAACGGTGGCTTCAAACGGATAGAGGTCTACAATCACGAGGTCAATTTCAGGAATCTCATATTTTGCCATCTGCTCCTTGTCAGAAGTGTTGTCACGACGTCCGAGGATTCCGCCGAATACTTTGGGGTGTAAAGTTTTTACTCTGCCTCCGAGAATCGAAGGGTAGGAGGTTAGATCCTCGACAGCCTGACAAGGATAGCCGAGTCCTTCGATAAATGTCTTTGTGCCGCCGGTGGAGAGAAACTTCACTCCCTGAGCATGAAGCATATAAAGGATGTCATCAAGGCCGTCTTTATGGAAAACGGAAACCAATGCTGTTTTAATCTTCTTTATGTCTGACATAATATTTTGAATCTATGGTGAAATTGATTTGCAAAATTACTAAAAATCAATCAAAACCGAGTGGATTGATTCAAATATTTGTGCGTTTATCGTCAGAATGTGACCTGAATAGGGTGGATATTGAACATTAATGCCGGGCACTGCGTTGATTTTTATGAGGATTATCAATGAAAACTTATATAAAAATGAAAAAGATTGGTATATTTTATGGTTCAACAACCGGCACAACAGAAGAAGTAGCCAATAAGATAGCCGGAAAGCTGGGCGTGGATGCCGCAGATGTGTATAATGTAGCGGAAACTGCTCCGGATAAAGTGGGGGATTACGATGTGCTTCTGCTCGGGTCCAGCACATGGGGCGATGGTGAGCTTCAGGATGACTGGTATGATTTTATCGATGGTCTTCAGGCTCTGGATCTAAAAGGAAAGGAAATCGCGGTGTTTGGCTGTGGCGACGAGAGTATGACCGATACGTTTTGCAATGCTGTAGGAATCATATATGACCGTCTGCAAGAAACCGGTGCGAAATTCATAGGTGATTTCAATGCCGACGGATATTCATACGATGCCTCAAAAGCCGATGTCGGGGGCAGGATTGTTGGTCTTATAATAGATGAGACAAATCATCCGGAACTGACAGACAAAAGGATTGCCGACTGGTGTGCTGAGGTTCAGGCCCAGATGTAATCAATCCGCCGTATGAGAAATAAAAAAATCCCGCTGCGTGGCGGGATTTTTTATTTTGTACAGCCTCTTGTTTTAGCCTTTGATAGCTGCTACGCCGGGAAGCACCTTGCCTTCGATTGCTTCAAGAAGCGCGCCGCCACCGGTAGATACGTATGAAACCTGGTCGGCGAGACCGAACTTGTTGACGCAGGCAACAGAGTCGCCACCACCTACAAGCGAGAATGCTCCGTTGTCGGTAGCCTCAACGATAGCTTCTGCGATAGCGCGGCTGCCGGCGGTGAAGTTGTCAAATTCAAATACTCCAGCAGGTCCGTTCCAGAGGATTGTCTTGGCGGTTTTGATTACATTGGCGAAAGACTTGCGGGTTTCGGGGCCGGCATCGAGACCTTCCCATCCGTCAGGTATGTCCATAGCAGAGCATACGATGGTATTGGCATCGTTGCTGAAGCTGTCGGCAGCCACACAGTCTGTGCCGAGCACGAGGTTAATGCCTTTTTCTTTTGCTTTCTTAATGATGTCGAGCGCAAGGTCAAGCTTGTCGTCTTCGCAGATTGAGTCACCAATCTTGCCGCCCTGAGCTTTGGCGAAAGTATAGGTCATGCCGCCACAGAGAATCAGGTTGTCAACCTTGTCCATAAGGTTTTCGATGATTCCGATTTTTGTGGAAACTTTCGATCCGCCCATGATAGCAGTGAAGGGGCGCTTGATGTCGCTGAGGATGTTGTCAACAGCTTTAACCTCTTTTTCCATGAGATATCCGAGCATCTTGTCGTTGGCATCAAAATAGTCGGCGATGACAGCGGTTGAAGCGTGTTTGCGGTGAGCGGTGCCGAATGCGTCGTTTACATATACAGCAGCATAGGAGGCAAGGGTCTTTGCAAATTCTTTCTGACGCTCTTTCATTTCCTTCTTGGCTGCGTCGTAGGCGGGAGCTTCTTTGTCGATGCCTACAGGCT
>JAIDJW010000016.1 GCA_029052015.1 Paramuribaculum sp.
CTGATTCTTGCGGACGCGCTCCTTGGCCGCTGCCAATGCGAAGTATTGGTTCGGACGAGCCGCTTTTTTGATGCCGCCGTCGTAGACAATGCAATCGTGAATAAACTCCAACAGACGCCCGGGTTCGAGCATCTGCAAAAGGGATCGGAACATCTCGTTTGGAAATTCCTGCACCGTAAACCGACTTGGCGGACACGGGTCGCCTGTCGGCTCTTTCCATTTCAGCCAAAATTCCTCAGGTGTCTTCGTAACGCCATATTTCAGACCCTCGCTCTCGTTTCCGGCCATAATCAGCTGCACCGTCGTGAAGAAGTGGCATATCTCATTATCCTGCTGGTTGCGGCGGTTCTGACGGATTGCATTGGCAACGCTGACGCTCATTCGTTTCAGTTCGAGCACCACGAGGGCGATGCCGTTGACATACACCACCATGTCGGGGCGGCGGTGGCGCAGGTCTTCACTGACGCGTCGCACCGTCACCTCCTCGGCCACGGCAAAGTCGTTTTCTCCTGCATCATTCCAGTTGATGAACTGAACAGTGGTGTTTACGTCATTATATCCTTGGCTCACCGAAACGCCATAGCGGAGCATGCGATACACCTCAAGTCCCTTGTTATAGAGGTCGCGGTACTGGCTGCACTGTGCAGCCTCGCGCAGCTTCATTATGGCCTCGTCGGCCATCGCCTCGGTGCAATGCTGTTTGTTGATTAGAAAACGACGCAAATCATCGACGCGAATATTGCTATTTTCAGTGTCGGCAAGATTGCCTAAATAGCGATAACCGAGAACGCTCTGCAACAGGCGTATCGCCTCGTTTTGAGTCACACGCTCCGGATGGGTTATAAGTTGTGTCATATCAGACGAATTTTTCCGGTTAACAATTGCTTCATCATACCCTGCTTCACCTGCTCATACTTGGCAAGCTTCTTCTCCAGCCCCTCAATCTCGGCATCCATATCGGTCAACACCTTGGCTATCGCCGATTGCTCCGCCAGGTCGGTGGGATAATGAAGTTCCAATTTAAGGAGATTGGGCTTTGAAATAGAACTTACCTTAGTACCCGTCGCTAATAATGGAATCTGAGAATGAAAGGCTTCTCCATTTACAGCATAACCAAGGAAGCTATGAGCAAATTCCACATCAGGCCTGAACCAAAAAGTATGAAGCCCACTGACAATATGTTTATCGCCAATGTTAATTAATTCTATGGCTTTGCCAACTGTATCATCTTCAGCAGTATCGGCAAATATTATATCACCATCATTCGCCATGTTGCCTTTTAGGAATCTGGCTTCAGAATTCTTTTCCACATATGGTAATTGCGTATATGAAACATCAACAATTGCACCAAAGCGTGTAAGGATGTGGCCATAATGTATGTTAGCTACTTTTCCGGAATTAGTCAAGTATTCCCATGATAAGCTATTATTTGGAATCAGATGCCCAATTTCGCCTAATGTCCGAGTTACCCACGGTTTATTGAAGCCGGGGAGGCGGAGGGAGCCTGAGAGAAGGCGTGACATTGCGCCCTGCTTGATGTTGCGCTTCTTCTCAATCAGCTTCCGCAAACCCTCGATCAACCCGTCTATATCACTCAACGCCTTGCCAATCGCCTCCTGCTCCGCCAATGGTGGAACAACAATAAATAAATTTCTTACTATATTCTGACTTATGTTTGGTTGTGCTGCACCAAATCCCTTTTCAATTATATATTTACGATTGAAAAGCAATTCATAGAACAAGAATATATTGTTAATCATTTCACAACCAAGTGCACAGCAAGCTTGATTTGACGTGGATGATTGTGACAAAATCCCCAGCTTACCTATGGTGGCACCATACATAGCCATCAATATTGTACCTTCTTTAAATTCTTTAGCGGATGAATTTAAAATGGCTTCCTTAGATATATGCTCAATAGAATCGCATAGAACACAATCTCTTAGTTCTCCTGTAGTAAACCATGGAATGCAACCTTTATAATAGTCAGCATTGTTTCTTGAAGGTGTTCCACCTGAAGCGGTTGAAGAAACATCCTTCAAACGTTTCACCTCCCAATCGTGTGGTATGGGGCCGATGTCGGTATGTTTGAAATTCGTCTCTATCATAATGTGAAGCCCATTGTTTTGAGATGATTGAGAACTGCGGATTCTTTCTCGCTTACTTCCGCCTCGATGTCGGCGAGGGTGTCGGCATAGCGGTAGTGAAGAGCTTTTATTTCGGTGGCAAGAGTCTGTGCAACCCCGTCCATCGCCTCATGACTGCGGTTTACGATGGTCGCAAGCCATTTGTCATTGACCACAAGACGTC
>JAIDJW010000160.1 GCA_029052015.1 Paramuribaculum sp.
CCCGGCCCCCCGCGCCCCCCCCCCCCCTCCGCGCCCCCGCCGCCCCCCCCCCCCCCCCCCCACCCCCCCCCGCCCCCCCCCCCCCCCCCCCGAGATAGGGCTTAGTGCGCTACCCGGATAGCAATCCCTGCAGTACATCAAAGTGTATATTTACTTGTTATGATAACGAAGTTTATTTGAGTTTGAGAGATTGTATAAATTATATTTTAAATGTATGTTTAAATTCAGACAATCTCTGAGCTTATCGCAAAATTAAGTATTATTACCCAACTGGCAAATTATTCAATGTTTTTTTTTGAAAATCGGCATCAGTGTGCGCTCCGTGAGCCATATTTGCCGAAGTGACATATATGCGCTATATTTGCAGAATATTTTGACTTGCAGCGATGCGGTCAGCAACACCAATAGATTACTTTAATTATAATGAAGCTATTATCACGGCTTTTATCTGTTGTCATTTTAATCACTCTGGCTGTAGTTCCGGCGTTGGCTCAGCAGGAACCCCGGGATTCGGTCAGGATTCTCGATGAGGTGACAGTCACCGCCATAAAGCAGAGCGCGGATTTGACGCTGCACCCTCTGGCAAGCACAATCGTGAAGCGTCAGCAGATTGAGCGCCTCGGCATCGCCAATGTGAAAGGGGCAAGCGAAATCGCGCCTAATTTCTATATTCCGGACTACGGTTCGCGCATGACATCAAGCATATATGTGCGCGGCATAGGCGCGCGTATCGACCAGCCTGTTGTAGGGCTTAATGTCGACAATGTGCCGTTTCTCAACAAGGATAACTATGACTTTGACCTGCCGGACATAGAGCGCATGGAGGTGATACGCGGTCCGCAGAGCACCCTGTACGGGCGCAACACTATGGGAGGACTCATTAATATATATACCCTTTCGCCGCTGAACTATCAGGGCAGCCGCTTGATGGCGGAAACCGGAAAGGGTGACTTGATGAGGATGTCTCTCAGTCACTATATGCTGCTGAAGCCGGGTCTGGGCATGGCCTTTACCGGCGATTTCCACTATTTCGGCGGACTTTTCACCAACAAGTACCTCGGCTATAAGGCAGATAGGGAAAAAGGGGGGAGTCTGAGGTGGAAAACCGCGTGGAAGCCCGACAAGCGGCTAAGTATCGACAATACTGCCTGGTTTACCCTTTCGCGTACCCACGGCTATCCGTATGAGTACGAGGAGAGCGGTGAGATAAACTATAATGACACCTGCTTTTACCGGCGCAATAGTTTTGCCGACGGTCTCACGGTCAAATATGATATGGGGGGCTGGACTCTCAGCGGTATCACAAGTGTGCAGTATATCGACGACAATATGACCCTTGACCAGGATTTTCTGCCGCTCGATTACTTTACGCTGACTCAGAGGCGCCATGAATGGGCGCTGACTCAGGATGTAGTGGCCCGCGGCAAGGCGGGTGGCAACTACCGCTGGCTGGCAGGGGCGTTCGGATTTTACAAACGCACGGCGATGCAGGCTCCGGTGACATTCAAGGGACATGGCATAGAGCGCCTTATTGTTGACCACCGCAATGAAATCAATCCCGACTATCCCATTGCATGGGACACTGACAACTTTGTGCTTGGAAGCGATTTCACAATGCCGACATGGGGCGTGGCAGTGTATCACGAGAGCGAGCTGAAGGCTGGACGCTGGAATTTTTCGCTCGGCATGAGGCTCGACTACGAGAGGGTAGGGCTGACCTATCACAGCGACGCCAATACAAGTTACACAGTGTTTGACAATACGGACCCTGACAATCCAGCCGTGTTTTCGCGCGAGCGGATAGACATCAACGACGGCGGTAGTCTTCACAAGTCTTTCCTTGAATTTCTGCCTAAGGCAACCATTTCGTACTCTCTGCCCATGCACAGCGCCAGCGATGTGTATGTGTCGGTGGGCAAGGGGTACAAGAGCGGAGGCTTCAACACCCAGATGTTTAGCGATGTGCTCCAGCAGCGCATAATGGGGCAGATGGGACTTGGCATGAAATACGACATTGACGATATTGTCGGCTATGAGCCGGAAAAGAGCTGGAACTATGAGGCGGGAGCGCATATAATGTGCGCCGACGGCAAGGTGCTTACCGATATGGCTCTGTTTTATATAGACTGCCGCAACCAGCAGGTTACGACTTTTCCCGACGGCACTACCACCGGCAGGGTCACCACCAATGCCGGACGTACCCGCAGCTACGGCGCGGAGATTCAGATAAGATACGCGCCAAACCGCCACTGGCTCTTTAACGCAAGCTACGGCTATACGCACGCCACATTCAAGGAGTTTTATAACGGACGCGAGGATTTTGGCGGCAAGAGGGTGCCGTATGCTCCGGAAAACACCTTGTTTGCCGGACTTACCTATAGTCTGCCTATGCCGAGGTTTGTTGATGAGATTACCTTTAACGCCAATATGCGCGGCATAGGCAGCATCTACTGGGATGAGGAGAATACACGCCGCCAGCCGTTTTATATCCTTGCCGGCGGAAGCGTGAATGTGCGCTACAAGTGGGCTACTCTGGAGCTATGGGGCAAGAACCTCACAAACAGGCGCTACGATGTGTTTAGTTTCAAGTCGATCGGCAATATTTTCGCGCAGCGCGGCAAGCCTATAACCTGGGGCCTGACCCTGAGAATGAACTTCGGCAAAGCGAACCAATAAATCATCATTTGAGTTTTATGAAAGAAAAAGTTAGAAAAGCAATGAAAAATTATGTTATATCGTCCATCTTTATAGCGGGAGTAATGTGCATGGCTTCATGCGGAGGCTCGGACGAAAATCCGGAAAAAGATTTGTATGAGGCTGTTAGTGCCTCGGCATTCTCATATGTGTCAGACAATGCTACCGGAGTGGGCAAGGTTTTTGACGGACCGACATACCGTGTGTCTTACGATAATGCAAGCCTGACTGCTACGGTCAAGATGGAAAATGTGCGTTATGCAGACGGAGAGCAGCCTAAATCGCTGGTGTTCTCCAATGTGGACTGGCGGTTTGACAACCGTACCAAGGCGCGTATAATAGACGCGAGCCGCCTGACTCCCGACGGCGCTTCGGCTCCGGTGGTGACCGACCTGAGGATAGTTACACTTGCAAAGGCGGAGGTCGGCGACAGCGAGATGGACGGTATGGCAGTGAGCTATGATGTTGACGGCGCGGTAGCGGTGACCAATGTGCCGTACCGCACTGTTTTTGCCGGCACAACAGAGACTGTCAACACCGGTTCGCAGTCATCGTTTGTGAGCACAGAGCCAATATACTCTGTCGACATAATTCCCGGTACAATGACCGCTGTCCTCAAGATTACGGGAGCGAAATTCGACCCTAATATGCCTCCGCTTGGCGTGATGGAGTTTTCTGATCTTGACGTGACCATTGTTGACGGCGGCTACATCCTTACCAGCGCCAGCCTCGTGCCTACTATAGCGGGAACTCCTTATCCCCGCTATGCTGTTACCGGTTTGAGGATGGAGGTGGAGCTTGA
Organism: Paramuribaculum sp.; assembly: GCA_029052015.1. Classification (GTDB taxonomy): domain Bacteria; phylum Bacteroidota; class Bacteroidia; order Bacteroidales; family Muribaculaceae; genus Paramuribaculum. The sequence goes on from JAIDJW010000160.1 coordinate 3,497, forward strand.
CGGAGACTCAGAGCTCAGATTCACCTGTATGGGTGTGTTTGATGTCGCGGCTGTGTTTGAGGCGGCATATACTCCGGCAGACTGAAACTTCAGTTCATCAGGATATTCAGCGCGGACGCTCCCTGCCGGGGGTGTCCGCGCTATATATTTCGGGTGCTGATGGGATAAAAAATTGGAATAATCGACGTTAATTCATAAAAAAGCGAAAAAAAACTGACAGGTAGTTGAGGAATAATCACTATATTTGCACAACCAAAATCTGATAACCAGTGCCCGCGGTGTGTGCATATCTCCGGTGAGTAGTGCGCAAGCTGCTGACACTTAGTAGATTTTATGCAGACAAATATTTTGATACAATAATAATATGGTATTACTGTCGATTATTCAACCATCAACGCTGGCAATCGCCGCCGCCCTCACCGGCATAGGTCTGGTAGCATTGGCGTTGTGGCTTGCCGGACTCATTTCCCCGCGGTCGTTCAACCCGCAGAAGGGAGAAGCCTACGAGTGCGGCATTCCTACCCGAGGCGAGAGCATGGCCCAGTTCAAGGTGGGTTATTATCTTTTTGCCATTTTGTTTTTGATGTTTGACGTTGAATGTGTATTCCTGTTCCCCTGGGCAGTCAGAGTCAAAGAGCTCGGTGGCGCGGGTCTGGTCAGCATCGCAGTCTTCTTTATCATTTTAGTGCTGGGTCTTGTGTATGCCTGGCGGAAAGGAGCTCTCGAATGGAAGTGACAACAAAAAGCATGCCTTACGATGCATGGAAAGACAATGAATATATTGAAAGTCTCGTAAAGGAACTTCAGGACAACGGCACCAATGTGATTGTCGGCTCGCTCGACAAACTCATAAACTGGGGCCGCTCCAACTCTATCTGGCCGCTTACATTCGCCACAAGCTGCTGCGGCATCGAATTTGTGTCGCTTGGCGCCGCCCGCTATGATATGGCGCGATTTGGCTGGGAGGTTGCGCGTTCATCCCCCCGTCAGGCCGACTTTATAATGGTGGCAGGCACAATCGTTCACCGCATGGCGCCGGTGCTCCGCCGTCTGTATGACCAGCTTGCCGAGCCTAAGTATGTGATTGCCACCGGTGCTTGCGCTGTGTCCGGCGGTCCGTTCAAGAAATCCTATCATGTGGTGATGGGTGTAGACAAGGTAATACCCGTGGATGTGTATCTTCCCGGTTGTCCCCCGCGCCCCGAAGCCATGATATATGCAATCATGCAGCTTTCGCGCAAAATCAAGGTAGAGAGATTTTTCGGCGGTGTCAACCGTCAGGAGAAACAGGAGGAGTTCCTCAAGAACCATCCTATCGAAGGTGCAGAAGACTGATTGCGCCGCCAGACACCACTTTTTTTAACGAATTAGCAGAAACCAATCAAACAATATGGCAGACACTCAGGAAATAATAGCCGGTCTATTCCCCGAAGCAGTTTTTGAGGAAGGCGACATCCTGACCGTGGCGATTGACGACGCGAAGTGGCATGACCTTGCCAAAGCACTGCGCGACAACCCACAGCTCTCTTTTGATTTTCTCATGACGATTGTCGGCATGGACTGGGGAGAGACTCTCGGATGTATCTACTATCTTGACTCCACAAAATACAATACCCGCATAGCGGTCAAGGTCACCACCTCCGACCGTGTCACTCCCGCTCTTACCTCTGTCTCCGATCTCTGGCACATCGCCGGAATTTACGAGCGCGAGGTCTATGATTTCTTCGGCATTGTCTTTATCGGCAACCCGGATATGCGCCGTCTCTTCCTCAGCATCGACTGGAAGGGCTATCCTCTGCGCAAGGATTATGATGCTAATCCTGACATCAACCCGGTGCCGGAGGAAAACGAGCGTCAGAGCGACTTCACCGATGTGTACACCCGCGATGCCGACGGCAAAGTGGAATGCCATCAGGAAAGAGTGTTTGAAGAAAATGATTTTGTGGTCAACATCGGTCCGCAGCACCCCGCTACACACGGCGTGCTCCGTTTCCGTACCGCTGTCGATGGCGAAACCATCAAAAAAATTGATGTGTATTGCGGATATATCCATCGCGGCATCGAAAAGATATGCGAGGGTCTGACATATCCCCAGACTCTCCACTTCATGGACCGTCTCGACTACTTCTCAGCGCATCCCTATCACCACTGTCTGTGCATGACAATAGAGGAGGCTGCCGGAATTCAGATTTCGCGCAGGGCTCAGGTTATCCGCGTAATGATGGACGAGCTGTCGCGTATCGCTTCCCACTGCCTTTTTATCGGCACATTCTGCATGGACCTCGGAGCAACAACAATGCTGTTCTACGGTCTGCGCGTGCGTGAGCAGATACTCGACATCATGGACAAGACCTGCGGCGCCCGCATGACATTCAACTATGAGTGCGTTGGCGGTGTGATGCAGGATCTCGCTCCCGATTTTGTTGATGACGTGAAGGCACTGCTCAAAGTAATCCCCAAGAATATTAAGGAGTACGACAAACTATTCGTTGGCAATGTCATCACCAAGAACAGAATGGAGGGTGTGGGCGTACTCAGCCGCGACAATGCTATATCCTGGGGCGTGACCGGTCCGAGCGGACGTGCGAGCGGCTGGGCGTGCGATATTCGCAAGACTGCTCCCTACAGCATTTACAGCGAGCTCGATTTCGAGGAGGTTGTGCGCACCGAAGGCGACTCTATGGCACGCTTCAAGGTGAGAATGGACGAGATTATCCAGAGCGCGCGCATTCTCGAGCAGCTTGTCGACAATATTCCCGAAGGCGAATATTGCGTGAAGGTGCCCAAAGTGCTCAAGCTGCCGGTAGGCCACTGGTTCCGCACCGTTGAAGGATGCCGCGGCACTTTCGGAGTGTATCTTGAGAGCGACGGCACAACCAACCCCTATCGCCTGAAGCTTGTCACACCGTCGCTCCCCGCAGCGGCAGTTGTCGACTCCCTGACACGCGGCGGCAAGATAGCTGACCTTATCACAATCGGCGGTTCGCTTGACTACATTGTGCCCGATATTGACCGATAATTAGTAACCAGGAACATAATATTTCCGAAAAAACACAGGTTATGTTTGATTTTTCACAACTGACAAACTGGATTCACGCCACACTCTGCGGTCTCATGCCCGAGTGGGCGGCGATAACCACCGAGTGCGTGCTCATAGGCCTGGTGCTCCTGATGGTGTATTCGCTGCTGGCGCTTTTCTATATCTATTTCGAGCGCAAGGTCTGCGCCGCTTTCCAGTGCCGTATCGGTCCCGACCGTGTCGGTCCTATGGGACTTCTGCAGAGCTTCGCCGATATGTTCAAGATGCTTATCAAGGAGCTTATATCGCTCAACCACACCGATAAATTCCTTTTCGCACTTGCACCTTATCTGGTAATCCTTGCCTCTATGCTCGCATTCGCAGTGCTGCCGTGGGGCAACGGTCTGCAGGTGCTTGATTTCAATATCGGCATTTTCTTCCTCATCGCCGTGTCATCGATAGGTGTTCTCGGCATTCTTCTCGCAGGATGGTCGAGCAACAACAAGTTTACTCTCATCGGTGCTCTGCGTTCGGGCGCGCAGATGGTGAGCTATGAGTTGTCAATCGGTCTTAGCGTGCTCACAATGGTGTGTCTCGCCGGCACAATGTCGGTAGAGGGCATAGTTATGGAGCAGAAGGACCTCTGGTTCATCTTCTCCGGTCATATTCCCGCGATTATAGCTTTCATCATCTATCTTATCGCAGGCACAGCGGAGACCAACCGCGGTCCGTTTGACCTTCCCGAGGCAGAGAGCGAGCTCACAGCAGGCTACCACACAGAGTACTCCGGTATCCACTTCGGATTCTTCTACCTCGCTGAGTACCTCAACCTGTTCATCGTTTCAGGTGTGGCGACTCTGCTCTTCTTCGGCGGATGGATGCCCCTGCATTTCCCCGGTTGGGACGGCTTCAACGCCATAATGGACTACATCCCCTCGGTTGTGTGGTTTATCGGCAAGGCTATCGCTGTTTCATTCATCATCATCTGGTTTAAATGGACATTCCCCCGTCTGCGAATCGACCAGATGCTCACACTCGAATGGAAATACCTCCTGCCCATCAACCTCTTCAACCTTGTGCTGATGGTGCTTGTGGTAGTCTATGGTCTCCACTTCTAATATCAATAAAACGAAAACATTATCTCTAAATAATAATATGAGCGACAAGTTCGGAAAAATAGCTCAGGTAATTGGTCCGGTTGTTGACGTTGTCTTCGACGGAGAAGGCAATGAACTGCCACCTATCTACACAGCTCTTAAGGTAGACCGTCCCGACGGCAGCATGCTTGTACTTGAGGTTGAACAGCACATCGGCGAGAATACCGTGCGCTGCGTGGCCATGGAAAGCACCGACGGACTGCAGCGCGGCATCAGGGTTGACAATCTCGAGCGCCCGATAGCTGTGCCTACCGGCGAGCAGGTCAAGGGACGACTTCTCAATGTTATCGGCGAGGCGATAGACCGTCTGCCGCAGCTAAAGCGTGAGGAACTCAGACCCATACATCAGCCTGCGCCCGAATTTGACGACCTCACGATTGGCACTGAGATTCTTTATACCGGCATCAAGGTCATCGACCTGCTCGAACCCTACAGCAAGGGCGGCAAAATCGGTCTGTTTGGTGGCGCCGGTGTGGGTAAGACGGTGCTTATCATGGAGCTTATCAACAATATCGCCAAGGGTCACAACGGTTTCTCTGTGTTTACTGGAGTCGGAGAGCGTACCCGAGAGGGCAACGACCTGCTTCGCGAAATGATTGAGAGCGGTGTGATAAAATATGGCGAAAAGTTCAGTGAAGGAATGGAGAAAGGCCAGTGGAATCTCGCCGACGTGGATATGGACCAGGTGAAAAATTCGCAGGCAACCCTCGTGTTCGGTCAGATGAACGAGCCGCCGGGCGCGCGTCTTCGTGTGGCGCTTTCCGGACTCACCGTCGCAGAGCAGTTCCGCGACCAGGACGGAGGCGGCAAGGAGATTCTGCTCTTTATCGACAATATCTTCCGTTTCACCCAGGCTGGCAGCGAGGTGTCGGCTCTTCTCGGCCGTATGCCTTCGGCTGTGGGCTATCAGCCTACACTCGCCTCCGAGATGGGTGCTCTGCAGGAGCGTATCACCTCTACCAAAAACGGCTCCATCACCTCGGTTCAGGCAATATATGTGCCTGCCGACGACCTCACAGACCCCGCGCCTGCAACCACATTCAGCTTCCTTGACGCCACCACTGTGCTCAGCCGTAAGATTGCAGAACTCGGAATCTATCCTGCGGTAGATCCTCTTGAATCGACATCGCGTATCCTCGACCCGAATATTATCGGTGAGGAGCACTATAATACCGCCCAGGCTGTGAAGCAGCTTCTTCAGAAGTACAATGAGCTGCAGGATATCATTGCCATTCTTGGTGTCGACGAGCTGAGCGATGAAGACAAGCTCGTTGTTGCCCGTGCGCGCCGCGCCCAGCGATTCCTCTCGCAGCCATTTTTTGTTGCGGAGCAGTTCACCGGTCTGCCCGGCGTGATGGTGCCTCTGAGCGAGACAATCCGCGGCTTCAAGATGATTCTCAGCGGAGAGATGGACGAGTATCCCGAGCAGGCATTCCTCAATGTAGGCACCATAGACGAAGCCATAGAGAAAGGCAAGCGCATGCTCGCCGAGGCTCAGGGCTGATAAGATAACAGAGTATTAACCACCTACACCGCAGCGATATGACCCTCAAGATAATTTCGGCTGAAGACGTGATATTTGAAGGAGAAGTGACATCAGTCACCCTCCCCGGAGTCATGGGCGAGTTTACCGTGCTGAAAAATCACGCTTCTCTTGTGTCAGTGCTTGATTCCGGCAAAATCACCTATGTTGCCGACGGTCAGCCTGTCACCACTGTTATATCCGGAGGGCTCGTGGATGTTGACAACAATATAGTGTCGGTATGCATATATTAACGCACATAAAAAAGACTGTCGCTTTGCTGGCACTCATGGCAATCGCTGTGATATGTCCGGTTGCGGTGTCGGCGTCGGAAAATGACTCCACCGAGAATAAAATAGACCCGAAGGAGATTATTTTCGAGCATCTTGGCGATGGTTATGGATGGGAAGTGCCTTTCAACCATCACAAGCGCATACCCCTGCCTATTATCGTGTGGGGACATGACGGATTGCACTGCTTCATGTCATCGCGTGTTGACCATGGGAAGACTTACACAGACGGTAGCGCCACTTTCAAGATTGCAGGTGCTGACAGCGACCACAAAGGCAAGATAGTAGAGATAATAGACGGCAAGGAGTACAAGCCGTGGGATTTCTCGATAACCAAAAATGTGTGCGCGCTCTTTATCACGGTTATACTCGTCATATGGAGCATCGTGGCTGTTGCCCGCTGGCATGTGCGCCAGGGGCACAAGGCACCGCGCAAGTTTGTCGGAGCTATCGAGTCGCTTATCACATTTATATATGACGGTGTGATAAAGCCCACTTTGGGTGCCAAAGCACCGAAGTTTGCGCCATATCTCCTCACAGTGTTCTTTTTTATCCTGTACATGAACCTTCTCGGGCTCATAGTAATATTTCCCGGCGGAGCCAATCTCACCGGCAATATCGCTGTGACCCTTGTGCTCGCACTTATAACCTTCCTTATCACCAACATCTTCGGCACAAAACACTACTGGAAAGAGGTTCTTTGGCCCGATGTGCCGCTGTGGCTCAAGTTTCCGCTGCCGATTATGCCGGTTATCGAGATTTTCGGCGTGTTTACCAAGCCGGCGGCTCTTACAGTCCGTTTGTTCGCCAATATGCTTGGCGGTCACATGATTGTTATAGTGCTCACACTCCTTATATTTATATTCGGTGCTATGGGAGCGGCAGTAGCCGGGGCGACAACGGTTGTGTCGGTGCTCTTCTCGGTGTTCATGCTTCTCATCGACGTGCTTGTGAGCTTCATCCAGGCATACGTGTTCACCATGCTCTCCACCCTCTTCATCGGCTTCGGTCAGGAGAACCCGCATGAGCATGAAAAGGCTATCGGCAAGGAAGTTGCCGAGACAGTAAGTCATGAATAAAAAAACAAAAAATATATACCAACTTAAAAAATAAGATTATGTTAGCAATGATTTTAGCCGCAATTGAAGGAACGCTCGGTATCGGAGCATGTATCGGTGCAGCCATCGCCGCTATCGGCGCAGGTCTCGGAATCGGTAAGATTGGCGCTGCTGCCATGGAAGCTATCGCGCGCCAGCCGGAGAGCGCAGGTGATATCCGAAGCAACATGATTGTGATTGCCGCTCTTGTCGAGGGTGTCGCTCTTTTCGCAGTCATCGTTTGTGTGCTTTCACTCTTCCTCTAATCCAAAAAATCCCCGATGGAACTATTCACGCCTGATTTTGGCTTGATATTCTGGATGTTTGTGGCGTTTGCCATACTCTTCTTCGTTTTGTACAAATGGGGCTGGCCTGCCATACTCAAGGGTGTGGAGAGCAGGGCCGACCTGATTGACAAGGGAGTGGAGTACGCGCAGAATGCAAAGGATCAGCTTGACCACGCCCGCGAACTTGCCGACAAGACCCTTGCCGAGGCAAGAAGGCAGCAGGCTGATATGCTGCGTGAGGCTGACCGCATGAAAACCCAGATTATTGATGAGGCCCGCGATGCTGCCCGCAAGGAAGCTGCCAAGATAATGGATGCCGCAAAGGTCTCTATCGCCCAGGAGCGCAAGGAGGCTGAAAAGCAGTTCCGCAATGAGGTCAGCTCTTTTGCGCTTGATATCGCAACAAAAGTTGTCAGAAACCAGATGAGCGACAGTGCCCGCCAGAAGGAACTTGTGGGCTCGCTGCTTGATGACATGGAGAAACAAAACTGATTCAATTAGCCGGCAATGAACGAAGGTCTTATTCCACGACGCTACGCGAAAGCTCTTTATGAATATGCCGCATCTCTTGGCAAAGAGGAGCGCATATATGACATGATGAAAAATCTCAGCGGAGCTTTCGAGACAATGCCTCAGATTCGAAAAGCGCTTGCCAACCCGTTTGTGGATGCTGGCGACAAAAAGAAAGTTCTTGCTACCGCTGCAGGCGCTGTCGAGGATGACACGGTCTTCGCCAATCTGCTCTCGCTTCTTGATAGCAACCGGCGTTTCGACATGGCGCAGGGCATAGCGCTCGCATACGAGGATATGTACCGGAGCGCTAAAGGCATCAAGATAGTCAAAGTGCAGACCGCCTCACCTCTAGACCCGGCTCTCGAGCAGAGACTCAAGAAGATTATCGCCGAGCATCTCCACGGCGACACTATGGAGTACACCGCCAGCGTGAACCCAGACCTCATAGGAGGATTCACCGTACAGACCGGCAATGAACGCCTTGATGCATCGGTGGCAAATGAATTAAAGCAATTGCGTTTGAACCTTATAAGCAAATAACGATGATAAACCCCAGCGAGATTTCGGAAGTGCTGAAACAGCAGCTCGCCGACATAAACTCAAAAGTGTCATTTGAAGAAACAGGCACAGTGCTTGAGGTAGGCGATGGTGTTGCCCATGTCTACGGACTCGACAATGTGTGTGCCAACGAACTCGTAGAGTTTGAAAACGGTGTGACCGGCGTGGCACTAAACCTTGAGGAAAGCAATGTCGGTGTCATTCTTCTCGACAATGTCAACAAGGTGACAGAAAACATGAGCGTGAAGCGCACCGGCGAGATAGCGTCTATACCAGTGGGTGAAGGTCTTCTCGGGCGCGTCATCAATGTACTCGGCGAGCCTATCGACGGTCGTGGACCTATCGAAGGCTCACTGATGCGTCTGCCTCTCGAGCGCAAGGCACCGGGTGTTATCTTCCGCCAGCCCGTCAAGCAGCCGCTTCAGACAGGCATCAAGGCCGTAGACTCTATGGTGCCTATAGGCCGCGGACAGCGCGAGCTTATCATCGGCGACCGTCAGATTGGCAAGACTGCAATCGCTATCGACACCATAATCAACCAGCGTCAGGAATTCGAGGCTGGCAAACCGGTCTACTGCATATATGTGGCAATAGGTCAGAAAGCATCTTCTGTCGCCTCTACAGTTGAGACCCTGCGTCAGCACGGCGCGCTCGACTACACAGTTGTCGTTGCCGCTACCGCTGCCGACTCAGCTGCTATGCGCTATTATTCGCCGTTCGCAGGAGTTGCGATAGGAGAGTATTTCCGCGACACCGGCAGAGACGCGCTCATCGTCTACGATGACCTGTCGAAACAAGCTGTGGCATATCGTGAAATATCACTTATACTCAAGCGCCCTTCGGGTCGCGAGGCATATCCGGGCGATATATTCTATCTGCATTCACGTCTGCTTGAACGAGCAGCTAAAATCATTGACAATCAGGAAGTGGCATCGCAGATGAACGACCTTCCCGAACCACTGAAACCTCTGGTGAAGGGTGGAGGCTCGCTCACCGCGCTTCCTGTCATCGAAACTCAGGCAGGCGACGTCAGCGCATATATCCCAACAAACGTTATCTCAATCACTGACGGGCAGATATTCCTTGAGACCGCACTGTTCAACCGCGGTATCCGCCCGGCTATCAATGTGGGCATCTCAGTGTCGCGCGTCGGCGGCAACGCACAGATTAAATCTATGAAAAAAGTTGCCGGCACTCTTAAAATCGACCAGGCACAGTTCCGCGAGCTTGAATCATTCACAAAGTTTGGCGGCGACATAGACCCCGTTACCGCCCGCGTAATCGACAAGGGTCGCAAAAACGAGCGTCTGCTCATACAGCCGCAGTATAATCCTCTGGCAGTAGAGGAGGAGGTCGCAGTGATTTATTGCGGCACCAAAGGGCTGCTTGAAAATGTTCCTGCCGATAAAGTGAACGAGTTTGAGCGCTTGTTCCTACAGTTGCTCCATGCGCGTCATCAGGCAGATGTACTCGATGTCATTAAGAGCGGTCAGCTCACCGACGATGTGACAGCTAAGCTCAACGCCGCCGCGCAGGAAATCGCTGCAAGATATAATTAATGTATAACCCAAGTAAGAAAACCGGTCACAAATGGCAACCCTAAGAGAGCTCAAGGCACGCATCGGCTCGGTAGCATCTTCGCAGAAGATTACCGGAGCCATGAAGATGATTTCTTCGGCCAAGATGCACAAGGCTGAGCAGAGTCTGCGACGACTCCAGCCGTTCAGACGTCAGATTGAGGATGTGATCGGCAATCTGTTCGGAGCCGATGCTGAATTCACCTCCCCGCTGATGGAAAGCAGAGAGGTGAAGAAGGTCACAATAGTGGTTCTCGGTTCAGACGATGGACTCTGTGGAGCATACAATGTCAATATCTTCAAGCAGCTCATTGAGCGCATGGCTGAGCTTAAAGAGAAACTCGGCCCCCATATTGCCATCGAAATCTATCCTGTCGGCAAGAAGATGCTCAAGGCGGTATCCCGTTTGGCCGGCGATGGTGTGACAGTGTGTGTGCGCGATGGTGTGGACTCAAAGACCACCGGTGACGGTGTGCGCGACTTTGTCGATGCTCTCCGCGCCGACTTCGAGGCTGGTAATACCGACAGGGTTGACTATCTCTATATGAACTTCAAGAGCGTCAGCCGCCAGCGTCCGGAATTCGGTCAATTGCTCCCAGTCACCCCGGAAGCGTTTCATACATACGGGGAGAAAGCGCAGTGCAGGCCGTATATTTTCGAGCCGGATGCGGCAACTATATTCAACAAGGCTCTCCCGATGCTTCTCATGGCGGTGATGCAGGATATTTTCACCGAAAACCGTGCTTCAGAGCAGGCAGCGAGGGTGATGGCGATGCAGAGCGCAAACGACAATGCCACCAAGCTCCTCGGACAGCTTCAGCTTGAGTATAACAAGCTCCGTCAGCAAAGTATAACCACCGAACTTCTTGATATTCTCGGCGGACAAATCAGATAAGAAATAAACAATCATAATAGAAGAAGTAATAACAAATATAAGACTATGGGTAGTGTAAAAGACTATTTTTCTTCCTTGGGCTCCGGCATTGCAAGTCTTGTAAAAGGCATGCAGGTCACTGGCAAGGAATTCATCACTCCTAAAATCACGGAAAAATATCCTGAAAACCGCGACACCGTCAAGGTGCCTGAGCGTTTCCGTGCTGTTCTTGAGCTCATATACGACGCCGAGGGGCGTCATAAATGTATAGCATGCGGCATTTGTGAGCGAAACTGTCCAAACGGCACCATCAGCCTCACAACCAAGATGGTCGATATGCCCGACGGCAAGAAAAAGAAGAAGCTCGACAAGTATCAGTATGACCTCGGAAGCTGCACTTTCTGTCAGCTTTGTGTCACATCGTGCCCGCAGAATGCTATCGAGTTCTCCAACGATTTCGAGCAGGCTGTGTTCACTCGCGACAAACTCGTGCGCAAGCTCAACTATCTGCCGGAGAAAGAAGAGCCGGCTCCATCGCCAGAAGAGCTCGCACGCATACAGGCAGAGCGCGAGGCCAAGATTGCTGCCGCAAAAGCTGCCGCTGCCGCCAAGAAAGCCGCAGCTGAAGCAGCTCTCGCAACCGACAAGGCTGAGGCCGCTCCCGAAAAAAAGGAAGCACAGGCCCCTGAAAAAGAAAATAATAACTAATCATCAGATATGGAATCAGTAGGAAGTATCATTATGTACTGGGTAATCGCGCTGTCGATTATCGTTTTCTCGGTACTGACTGTGACTACACGCAAAATCCTGCGCAGCGCCACCTATCTGCTGTTCACACTTTTTGCAACCGCAATGCTCTATTTCAAGCTCGACTACGAGTTTCTCGGCGCGGTGCAGATTGCTGTGTATGCCGGCGGTATAGTTGTGCTGTTCGTGTTCTCGATTTTGCTTACGTCACACCCCGGTCACAGCAGCGAGCGTCTTGTCTCGCGCAAGCGTGTGCTCGGACTCGTTCTCGCGGTAGCGACATTCCTAATAGCAGGCTGGGCTCTCATCAGCCGCTGCGCAGTGATGTTCGCTTCCAAGCCAGAGATGAACAATCCCGATATGAAACTTATCGGAGAAACTCTCATGGGCACCGGCGAAGGTCAGTATCTGCTGCCATTCGAGGCTATCAGTGTTTTGTTGCTCGCATGTATAATCGGAGGCGTAGTTGTCGCCCGCAAAAGATAATTGACAATGGACATTACAATAATATATTATCTTGTGCCGTCGCTGGTGATGTTTTGCTGCGGAGTCTATGGCTTCGTTACCCGCAAAAACATGATTGCCATGCTGATTTCGCTCGAGCTGATGCTCAATAGCGTTGACATCAACTTTGTGGTGTTCAACCGATATCTCTTCCCCAATCAGCTTGAGGGAATGTTCTTCACACTATTCGCCATCGCTATCGCAGCTGCGGAGACAGCCGTAGCTATCGCGATTATCATCAATCTTTTCCGCGCATCGAAAAATATTGATGTGACCGATGTAACTAAAATGAAATTTTAAGCGCCATGGACATCACATTACCTCTTTTGATACTGGCCATTCCGCTGTTCATGTTCCTGCTCCTCGGGCTTGTCGGCATGAAGATGAGCCATAAGCTTGCCGGAACACTCGGAACCCTCGGCATGGGCACAGTGCTGGTGCTCTCATACACCACTGCTTTCACATATTTCTTCAGCGGAGCCCCTGAGTTTATCAACGCCGCCGGAGAACGACTCCAGTACATGGTGTTCAACACAACATGGCTGCAGTTTACCGACACCCTTGTCATCAAGCTCGGATTCCTCCTCGATCCCATCTCGGCGATGATGCTCGTTGTCATACCCACCATCTCTTTCATGGTCCACCTCTACAGCCTCGGCTATATGCGCGACCATCACGGTGTGTATGAGCACGGCTTCCAGAGATTCTATGCATTCCTGTCGCTATTCAGCTTCTCGATGCTCGGTCTTGTTGTCGCCACCAACATTTTCCAGATGTATATCTTCTGGGAGCTCGTAGGTGCGTCGTCATATCTCCTTATCGGATTCTATTACAAGAAGCCCAGTGCCGTTTCAGCTTCCAAAAAAGCGTTTATCGTCACCCGCTTCGCCGACCTCGGCTTCCTGATAGGCATACTCGTGCTTTCATACTATACCGGCACATTTGACTTCGCCGCCCTCACTTCGGTGCCCGTTGACGGACTCGCCAATGTGTCGCAGGTAAGCCTCGGCACCGCCGAATCAGTAAGAAGCATCTTCGAAAACAGCGCTGCTCCCATGTTTATGGGTGCATCAGTCCTCACATGGGCACTCGTGCTAATCTTCATGGGCGGTATGGGCAAATCCGCTATGATGCCTCTCCACATCTGGCTGCCCGACGCCATGGAAGGTCCTACCCCTGTCAGCGCACTCATCCACGCCGCAACAATGGTTGTGGCAGGCGTATATCTCGTCGCACGTCTCTTCCCGCTCTATATCATGGAGCCATCGGCTATGCAGATAATCGTCTGGGTTGGCGCGCTCACCGCGCTCTATGCAGCTATGGTTGCCTGCACACAGATTGACATTAAGAGAGTGCTTGCATTCTCCACCATATCGCAGATAGCATTCATGATGGTGTCGCTCGGTGTCACAGACATCAACTTCCACCACGGCATCGGCTATATGGCAGGTATGTTCCACCTCTTCACCCACGCAATGTTCAAGGCGCTCCTCTTCCTCTGCGCCGGCGCGCTCATCCATGCTATTGGTTCAAACGACTATACCGACATGCATGGTCTGCGCAAGTACATGCCTGTCACTCACATCACCTTCCTTATCGGCTGTCTCGCAATCGCAGGTATCATACCCTTCGCAGGCTTCTTCTCGAAGGATGAGATACTCACCGCCTGCTTCGGCAACTCGATGCTCTGGTATGTGTGGATGTCACTCGTAGCCGGTCTCACCGCATTCTATATGTTCCGCCTCTACTACCTTATCTTCTGGTGGAAGGAGCACAAAGTGCACGAAGGTCATCATCAGCCCTCCGACCAGCCCTGGACAATGACAGCTCCTCTGGTTATTCTCGCCGCTATATCATGCGTTGCAGGTTTCGTGCCTTTCGGCAATCTCGTAACCTGGAACGGACATCAGATGTTCCCCGGCGAAAATTCATTCTTAACAAACCTTCAGCATCTTGACTGGGCTGTTGCTGCGATTTCACTCGCCGTGGCAATCATCGCCATCCTCGTAGCTACAGTGATGTACCGCAAGGAAAACGACCTGCCTGCGAAGTTCAAGAACGCTCTGCCCGCTCTCTGGGACTGGTGCTACCACCGCTTCTATTGGGACGAACTCTACCAGTTCATCACCCACAAGATTATATTCGGATGCATCTCACGTCCTATCGCATGGTTTGACCGCCATATAATTGACGGAGCCATGGACGGTCTCGCTTATGTGACCAACAAGGCTTCGGTAGCAATCAAGGACTTCCAGAGCGGCAAGATACAGATGTATGTTTGGTTCTACCTCGCAGGAGCACTTCTGCTTGGCGCAATAACCGCCTTCTGCCTGCTCTGAGAACTGTAACACAATGGTGCAATAAGAAAAAGTATAGTAATTATGTTTTCAAATATTCTGATTTATTTCGTGGTGATTCCGCTGGTCATGCTGGCGGGGCTCGCCCTTTGCCGGAATATACGGCAGATACGCGCCGTTGCTGTGACAGGCTCGCTGGCTCTTACAGCCCTGTCGATATGGCTTCTGGTCGATTATCTCGCCCTCCGCGCCGCCGGTGAGACAGCTCCCATGCTCTACACCGGTTCATGGAGCTGGTTCGGACCCCTCAATATCAACCTTTCGGTAGGTGTTGACGGAATTTCGATAGCGATGCTCATACTCTCATCGATAATCCTCCTCACAGGCAGCTTCGCCTCATGGAAAATCGAGCCGCACACCAAGGACTTCTTCCTCTGGCTGATACTTCTTTCAACCGGTGTGTTCGGATTCTTTATTTCGATAGACCTCTTCACCATGTTCATGTTCTATGAGGTCGCTCTGATACCTATGTATCTTCTCATCGGAGTGTGGGGCAGCGGCAACAAGAACTACTCAGCGATGAAGCTCACACTGATGCTCATGGGCGGATCGGCATTCCTGATGCTTGGTCTCATAGGCATCTACTATCATTCGGCTCCCGAAGGCGCCGTCCGCACATGGAACATTCTTGAAATAGCCCAGAACGGTGCGATAAGCCACGGATGGCAATATTTCCTCTTCCCGATGACATTTGTCGGCTTCGGAGTTCTCGGCGCTATGTTCCCCTTCCACACATGGAGCCCTGACGGTCACGCATCAGCGCCCACAGCGGTGTCGATGCTCCACGCCGGAGTGCTCATGAAGCTCGGAGGCTACGGCTGCTTCCGTGTGGCAATCTACCTCATGCCTGAGGCCGCTCAGGAGCTTGCATGGATATTCCTTATCCTCACCGGCATCTCGGTGGTTTACGGTGCATTCAGCGCCTGCGTTCAGACCGACCTCAAGTACATCAACGCTTACTCATCTGTAAGCCACTGCGGTCTGGTGCTCTTCGCTATCCTGATGCTCAACACCACAGCAATGACCGGAGCTATCATGCAGATGCTCTCCCATGGTCTCATGACAGCCCTCTTCTTCGCGCTCATCGGTATGATTTACGGTCGCACCCACACACGCGACATCCGTCAGATGGGCGGTCTCATGAAGATAATGCCTTTCCTTGCCGTGTGCTACGTCATCGCAGGTATGGCATCGCTCGGTCTGCCGGGTCTCAGCGGATTCGTAGCAGAGATGACAATCTTTGTCGGATCTTTCAAGGCCGGTATGACAGACTACCTCGCAGGCAACGGTTCGCTCCGTCTCGTGTTCACCATCATTGCATGCTGCTCGATTGTGATCACAGCGGTGTATATCCTTCGCGTAGTCGGCAAGCTCCTTCTCGGTCCGGTGCAGGACGAGCATCATCTCACCCTCACCGATGCCGCCTGGTGGGAGCGCACATCTACCGTAGTGCTCATCATCTGTGTGGCTGCTATAGGTTGCTTCCCCAACTTCTTTGCCGACCTCATCAAGTTCACATTCAGTCCATCTATCTTTGCCGTCATCGGCATGAACTAAAATAGACACGAAAAAATGGATTATTCTCAGTTTTTAGTAATGAAGCAGGAGATAGCGCTGCTCGCTGTCTTTCTCCTGGTCTTCCTCTGTGACACGTTCATGCCAAAGCGCTCGCAGGGCGCGATAGGCTGGATAAGCATTATAGCCTTTGCAATCGCTACCGCTTACGGTTTCTGTCCATCCCTCGTTGACGGCGCTTCAGAAGCTTTTGCCGGGATGTACAGCGGAGGCGTAGCCGAAGTAAATATCAAGAATATCTTGAATATCGGTGTGCTCATCGTCATGATTCAGGCTTTGCGCTGGGCTCAGACAGATATGGTGAAGATTCGCCGCGGAGAGTTCTATGAACTTCTGCTCGTGACGCTCTTCGGCATGTATCTCATGATTTCCGCGCGCCACTTCCTTCTCTTCATCATCGGTCTCGAAACCGCATCGCTGCCCCTCGCTGCAATGGTAGCATTTGACAAGCACCGCTACGAAAGCCACGAGGCTGCCGTCAAATATGTGCTCACCGCAGTGTTCTCAAGCGCAGTATTCCTGATGGGTCTGTCGTTCGTGTATGCACTTTCCGGTTCACTTTATTTCCACGGCATCGCTGCCGCAGTCAT
>JAIDJW010000161.1:0-33854 GCA_029052015.1 Paramuribaculum sp.
CTATAAAGCTGTGTGGCGGCGGTGGATAGAGCCCGAGTTTGGCATTTGTTACCGCACTTTCCTGAATATGTTAGGACTTTCCCCGGAGGATGAACAGGAAAGCACTCAGAACAATTTCCCCTCCCTGTTTGATTTAGATTGAATAAGCGACCCCGACGGCTTCCGAAGCTGTCGGGGTTACTTGTTTATTGTCAGGATGATGATATGGCGGCAGAGAGTCCCGGAAAGGGCGTGTCGCGTCTCATAGCGGTTGAGTTCTGCACCGAGGTACGGAAACACTCCACGTCTTCTATAATTTCGTTGTGGGCGTGGTTGGTTGCCGAGATAGTGTGCATAAAGCCGGCGAAGTTGTCGCCCCTCAGCCCCTGCATGGCGGCGTTAATGCTATCGAGGAGGTCAAAGCGCTCCAGAGCTTCCTCCATTGCCGGGTCCTGGCTTCCGTGTATTCCGGGAGTCGCACGGTTAAGGATGTGCAGCCGGACGGTGATGTCGGCACGGCGCGCCCCGGCGTTCTGCTGGTGCCATTCGATTGTTTCAAACTCAACGAACACCGACGGCAGGGGGTAAACCGCCCCACCGGCAAAGTGTGCGCCGTTGTCGTTCCAGAGGTCAACGTAAGTTATGCCGGGAACTGTAAGCAGTTTTTCGGCGATTGCTGTAAAAATTTGTCGTCTCATTGTCTTATAAAGTCAGTTAGTGAGAGGTTAAAACGTTTGAGGTTGTCGTCAATAACACCACGGATAATGCGCTGCGTTTCGGGTCCGTCGCCGATAAACTGGCGCTGCGGCATATTAAATTTTCGCTTATGGGCGCGGACGGTGTAGACTTTGGCTTTTTTGGATCTGCGTGTGTGAGCCTTCACGGGTTTATATCCTGTGCCACCCTCATTGTGCAGCGTGGTGTAAGGTTCTGAGGAGGTGAAGCGCACACCGTCGCCGGAGACTTCGCCCTGTGTTGACCGACGCATTGCACCGGTAACGATGAGCAGCGAGCCACGGGGGTAGTCATGGGCGCGAGGCTTCCACTTGTCGGAGAAAAAAGCCTTACGCTCAAAGTTGCGGTCGAACTCGTCGGAGAGTTCCACGCGCATATCGCTGAGAATGTCGGCTTTTAATTTGTTGGCGTCGAGCATTTAATTGGCATTTAAGTGTTATTATATCAGAATAGATTAGTAAATTTGCGGCATTATGGAAATACCAGCTAACGTCAAAGAAGCGGCGCAATATCTTATCGATATTTACGGCGACCATGTAGAGTACCTCGGACAGTACCAGGGTGCAGAGGCTTTTTATTACCGCTTCCCGGAGGACGTGGACACCGGTTTTCCTGTCGTGTACCTATTGAAAGGCGCTGAATTGACCGAGGTTTCAGACTTTTTTGCGTTGGAAATAATCGGGTCATTTATCGAAAATGTCGATGAAATCGGTATTGAATAACTTATCGTCTACCCTTAAAATTCCACGTGTTCTAATTGGCTTTGTCGCCCCGCTATTGCATAACTCTGAGATTGAACGCTTAGCCCCGGCAGACTCAACAAAGTGCTGTGGCTCAATATAGCTTAATGTCCCGTCTGCAAACCTTTGTAATATAGTGACATGGCCGCCACCACCTTTCCACCCGATTGTAAGGATGTAAACGCCTGTTTCTTTGCAAACTTCGTTAAAATATTCCTCATAACGTTTGGGTGACATTTGCTTATATTCTTTGCCTTGCATCCAGTCATAAGTGAGGGTCGGTACAGCCGGGGTACCGTCTGTATTCTTCCATGCTTCAAAAGAACGTTGGTAAGCGAGATAATCCATTTTTGTGCCTGGGGTACGTCCTTTTGCCTTTATATCAAAACCAAGTAAGCGGAGAGCATACGCAGGAGCACAGGTTTGGCAATTTATAGAAAAGCGTCTGTGTTTTTTTGCATCATAATCCGGATTACGTCTGTAATGGTTTCCGGCCTTATCAACAAAACTGCCATTAGGGTCAAGAATGAACTCCTCAACGTGGTTAGGATTTGCCGACTGTTTGTCAGCATCCTCCACGCTCATAGGTTTACCCTTTGTTATTCCGAGTTTCGCTTCAAGTTCAAAGCAATGTGAGGCAATAGCCTTTTTTTGGTCGTCTGTGAGATTGTCGGGCAGTTCCGCGATAATCTCAGTAATTCGCTTTTCGCGCTGCTGTTCCTCACTCATTTGCTCAATTATCTGTTTGGCTGCTTCCGGTGCTTTGTAATACGGATGTTTGGGCGGGAACAGTTTCAGATCTTTACCTGGGTTAAAGCGGAAAATTTGCTGTTTAGCGGCTTCGGTGCAGTTCTGACCGCGAAGCATAGAGAGCGCCGGGTCGCTCTGGGGGTACTTCCCTTTGCGAACCTGTACGGCAGTGCAGCGGCAGTTCCAACCATTCGGGGGCAGATATTGCGCCCAGAACGGGTCGGAGGGCGGCAGCGTGGTGCCGTGCAAAATTGCGTGATCTTCGCGCACGCGGTCATCCTGAGCCGTGCGGTACTGGAGGTCGTAACGGTCGCCGTCGGCTTCAATCTGTTGCCAGCGTGCAGCCATTAAGGAAGCACCGACCGCGTGGTTATATTCCGCATATAGGTAGTTATGGTTATATTGGTTGTTGACCTTTTCCACGTCGCGGCGGAATATTTCAAACGGTTTAATATCTCCTTTGTCGGTAGTCAGAGACAGACCGACCTCCCGTAGTGTGTGGAACGCCTTAAAACCTGAGAAAATAAAAGCATTATTTTCGAGGGCATAGCGCACCACCTCCGGCACCTCATGGGGAACGCTTGAACTTATGGCGGTGTTGAGTTGCTTAACCGTTTCGGCTATCAGGCGGCGAGCTTCGGGGGTGTTGAGTTGCGACGCATCAAAGCTCCCGGCATTGTAGACCATATCGGCAGCGTCAAAAAATGCCGTGTCGTCAAATTTGGGCTTATCTGTCGCTTCCGCAAGTTCGAGCAAGTCATTTTGCTTATCAGCCATTACCGGCGGCTCCTCAGCAGACAACAATAAATTGCCGTCTGCGTTCGGTTTGCACGGTAAATCATACAACGAACCCAGAGCAGCGTTAAACGCGATATATGAGCGCCGAAGCCCCGCAACGTTAGCCAACCTTATTGTCGAGCTTTGCGCGGGGCTCAGTCGAAAAAACGGTCGGGCTGTGTTTTGGTTTCGCGTGGGGAGTCAATAGTCACGCCGTATTTTTCCGTGAAGTATTCAGGCGGAATGTTATAATACTCCAGGACCAGGCGTTCAATTTCGCGCTGTTCCGCCGGAGAGTAGCTCGCGGCATTGTTCCATTGGAAGCGGCAACCTTTGACCGGGAAGCCGTGCAACTCCATAAGAGGAAGCAGTCGCCCGTTGATAACGTGGGCGCACATAATAGCATCGCTTTCGGTTGTACGCTCAAATATTTCGAGGTGTACTTCTGACTGTGACAGCGAGGACCCAGAGTCAATGGTCATTGTCTGATTTAACACCACCTTTGACAGTTCAGAGTTGCAGCGGTCCACGCGCTTGTCATAGACGTTGTAAGCGTCACCGCGGCTGCTTTCCTTAATCTCAATTTCCGTGCCGTCAGATGTTACGATATATTGAGCTGCGCCCATATCGCGGAGAGCGGCTTCGGTTTTGGCTCGTTCCGCGTCGTCAAGTCCGTTAACGCGAGCTATGCGCATAGGCATACCGAAAATTTCACCGAATACGTCCCAATAAGCGAGCATATTCTTTTTGCTAATACATGGGGGAGCACACTTAAGAAGCAGACCGAGGTCACGCGGTTTGCCGACCTCCACGCACCAGTTGGCAATATCACCCTCGCGGTAAGTTGTGCCCTGTCGCCAGTCGTCGCCCGGGTTGCGGACTAATACCCCATATTCAGGCACAACATGTTTACGCGGCACGAGTTCCACGCCGTCAAAACGCATTGGACCGTTGTCTCTGATAATGTCGCCCAACTGTATGAGCGTGGGTCCCCAGTAGATTGAGTCAAGACATATCTCGAGGAAGTCAAGGAACCAACCGGCTTGCAGCAGTTCCGTGGCTGCTGTGTTTTCTTTACCCGAAGCGTCTACGAGGCGGAAATCCTTTTGCAATACCTTACCTTTGCGCTGGGCGATACAACCTGAGAGATGAGCATCGAGGACACAATCGGCGTAAATGTCATAAAGCCGACAACGGTTCGGGCTTTCGTAGTCAATAGCCACCTGATGAGCGGCGCGCCAGTCTGCCACGTCCTTTTTTGTCAGGCTGTCGGTCTGCTGCTGGAGCTGTGCTGTGAGCTTCAACCCCTGTTTTGAACTTACACGGCGGGCGAGTTCTACCAGTTCCGAGCGTTTGGGACGGCTGAAATAGTCGCGGATATTGGTTATTATATTTGCCATTGCAGTTTATGTTAATGTTTTACTCTTTCATTTTCGTAGTCTGAGCGGTTGAATGGTTGCGCCTGTTGTGCTTGCTGCTCCGTCGCTGACAGCACCCCCGGCACTGCTCCTGCCCCGACTGTTGCGGTTGTAATGTGGGTGTGGGCATTGTAAGAAGTAATGAGGGCGTTAACGGTCTGTGTAAGCTCATTTAATTTGTCGGTTAGAGCTTCAACCTTAACCAAGCCTCCGAGGTCTCCACCGTTGAAAATTACGGCACTTTTATTGAGGTTTGCGGAAATGTCGCCCACGTCGATACGCACACCGTCCGCGCTGATGACAGCCGAGGTGTTACCGATCACAATTTCGGCGGACTCTATTTTCTCAGTGAGAAGTACCACCCCGGCGGCTCCGTTGGCGACAAAACCGACAACAACGAAAGAGCCAATTTCGGGGAACAGACACACCCCACATTCTGCCTCCTGATTGGCTTGAAGATTGACCCCAAGCAGCGGCGCACCCTCATTGATAGGCGAACAGTCAACCGTGCGTGCTGATTTATCCACAGCGTCAACCGTACACACAAGAGCAACGGTTTCACCGTCAGGCTGTGCCAGCTGTCTGATAACGTTTCGTAAATTCTGCATAACTCAAAACTATTGCACGCGAAGCCCGAGCGTTATTTCCTGACGGAAGCCGGAATCGCCATATTTTATTACATTCTTTTTTACCTGATACACGCCCATTTTAGTGCCGTCAATGATTATGCCGATAGCGTCGAGCGGGTCAACCAGAGAAGCTCCGAACGTGGTAAACGAACCGGTCAGGCCGTCACGTTTAAGACGTTTAACTTCCTGCTCCGCCCACGCTTTTAACTCACGTTCGGTTTTGTTGTAGGTGTGTAATGTGCGGCATTCACCGTCAGCGTCGCCGACTTCAACCTTAATTTTTTTATTGTTTGGCATAAGGCTGACAGCCTTAACGCGCAGGCGCATATTTTCCGCCTTTTGCTGCTGGAGGCTTTCGTCTGAAATGATGTTAAGCCCGGAGCGGAACACTTGCGAGGGTGTGCTGTCACGGTCAAAGAGCACGCCACAGTAAAGAACCGGCTCGCCATTCTCATAACGAAAAAATGAGCGGATGCCCTGTTCTGATAACTTCCCCAGCAGAGCGGCCACAGTGTCGGCAGTGACACGGTAAGCACCGAGCGACTGTTCACCCATAACGTTGAGCCGGTAAGTTATGCCCTGATCCTTAAGAAGCGTTTCAATGGTAACAGAGCGGTAGGCTTTTTTCTGTGTCGGCATTTGTTTGAGTTTGAACATATCATCCTCGCAGGTAATCACCACCGGAGTTTTAAAGCCAACGTCACGGACATAACCCACAAAAGCAAGTTGCAAATTGTCGTTATATCCCAGATAAATGCGCACGGAGTCACCGCGATGCACCGGAATTTCAGCCGAGCCGTTCCACTTTATTTTTTTAGGCAGTGTTATTTTGGCTTCGGCTGTGAGCTTTTCAGTGTCGCGCACAATCTCCACAGCTGAGACGAAACCAATGTTCCAGGACCGCTCGCCGGATATTTCAATTTTAGCACACAGCTTAAACATGGGTTAAACGGTATTTAATGGGTGTTTAATAGTCGTAGCTGTTCGGTTTCATTGAGCCATAGCGTACAGGATTGCGCGCGTCGTCTCCGTCCTCACTCTGATAGAGAGGTAAGTCCGGGGAGGCTTTGCCGGCCTGAATGTCCCGCAACCACTTGACAGCGTCGTTATAGAGGCATTCCCGGCGTTCGTGTCCCATATTCTGAGGGAGACGGTGAATCATAAGCCAAAGGGAAATATTAACAGCGCACTGCACTAACATAGCGTTGCGGTCTTTGCCCTCAGACGCAAACACCCGGGTCATATCATAGCGATAGCGGAGATAAGAACCGATTTGTTCCAGTGCGGCAGCTTCGGCAGTCAGGCGTGTTTCTTCGTCCTGTGTTATCTGCTTGAGCTCGTATTGGTCACACACACTCCGGTAGTCGTCAAGAGTCAGGAACATAGGCCGGAAGTTTTTGGCAATGCTTCAAATATTGCAATTTCGCGGGCTTTTTCGGCAGTCAGACCGGGGAGACGTTTCTGGCGGATCATTTTTTTAACGCCCTGCATTGACACGCAGACCGGGCGCCCATGAAGCACAAGCACCAGGAATTTTTTACGGTGGAGTTCAGCCGAGCGCTGAGCTTCGCTGATAGCACGATTTTTGCGCCAGTCGAACAGGAGGGCGCGGAAAAATTCAAATATTACCATGATACATTTTTTGCGTTAGGTCGCAACCCTATTGAAGTTGATGAAACTATTTTCTTTTGTCGAGTGTCACGCTGTAAAATCCAGATAGCGCCCTCGTCAGCGTCCGGGGCGTCATCGTGTCCGCGCATACCTTTTTCAAATGCGAGGGTTTGGTCTATGCCGGCAAGCATATCGGGGTCGTCCCGCTGGCTTTCGTCGTAATAGACAAAGCCACGCTCCCACAGTGGCGAAACAGCTTCAACACGCTGGAACTTGTCAGGCTTTTTGCGCTTGTCGCCGGTCATTGGCAACTGATAGCCGCGAAGTTCACCCTCACGCTGGAACTCGTCAAGGATAGTGTCCTGCATGAAATTGGCTTCCATATACCAGCGCACGGCAATGCCCTGAGCGCGCGCCCACTCGTATAGGTTATAACACCACCGCACCATTTCGGCAACTGAGCATTGACGCACAAAAGCGCGGAGGTGCCAAAGTTGCGTCCCGGCTTTGCCCCAAAGTTTTGCAGCCTTAAAGTCGTTTTTGTTTGAGCCTTTGAAGCTGGGGTCGATGTAAAGCACAATTTCCGAGAACTTAGACCAAGCCGGGCGCTTGCCCCAGCGGATCCACTCATTGCGGAATACTGCACCCTCTATAATCGGGTTATTCATGTATTCCTTTTGAAATGCACGATAACCGGCCACGTCGGCAATGGCTTGCACTTCCTCCGGAGTCCATTTTGCACCCCAGGAAATATTACCGCTTTTGTCGTAGATATTTACACGGGTAACGTGTACGCTTTTAATATCGCACCACTTTGCAAGCACGGAGTTTTTGGCAATGAGGTTGCCGACCATAAAGAAGCGACCGCGCCCGCCGTCGAGAGTACCGAACAGAGCCGAGCGCACCCAGTCAAACAGTTTTGATACACGGGCGGGACTTTCCACAAGTTCGTCGTCGTCGAGGTCGTCAATTACGATGTAATCCGGACGGTGTGAACGGTAGCGCAGCCCACGCGGTGACTGACCGCGGCCACGGGCAAAAAAAGCGACTTCGGTCTGTGTGACAAATTCGCCCTCTTCCCAAGAT
This sequence comes from Paramuribaculum sp., assembly GCA_029052015.1. GTDB lineage: Bacteria > Bacteroidota > Bacteroidia > Bacteroidales > Muribaculaceae > Paramuribaculum. The sequence goes on from JAIDJW010000161.1 coordinate 7,726, forward strand.
CCGGCGTTATACTGTTCGCCGAAGTCAGCAATATAACGCTGATTATATTGTAACTCTGCCTGAATGTCACCTAATAGAGTTTTAGCGTTATCCTCAGACTTGCCGACAATGACCATAACGTTAATTTCGCGGCGTTCCTGACACATTAACCACATTGGGACAAATACGTCCATATTGGTTGACTTAGCCGCGCCACGGTGCCAGACAAAACCGGCTTTGAGGTTGCGGTTGGCTTTAATCTTATTGGCCGCGTCAATGTGGAATTTAGCGCAGGGAGTAGCGTTCCCGGTTTCAGGGTTAATGGTCCAGTGTGGGAAATAGTAATCAACAAAAGCGGCATAATCCGAGCGCAGGCGTGCAATGCGTGCGAGACGCTGCGCCGGTGTTTCGGTAATAATTACGGAAGTGGCAGCCTGCACAGTTTCGCAGTGCTGTTTCCATTCCTCAATAGCTTTTTTTAGTTCCGCTTTTGTCATACTTTAGAAAGACTCTTTTAACTTTTCAGAGATGAAAAGGTCGTGATAATGATTAATGGTTTTGAGTAGTTCCGGGGTAACATTCGGGTCGAAGCTCATGCGGTACTGGAGCCACTTGCTGAAAGCCATAAACACCTCAATAATGTCAACCACGGAAGTTTTTTTGTCGAGGCGTTCAACAGTAGCGGCAAACTTTACAAGTTTGTCAGCGCTGGCGGCTGTTTTCTCCGGGCTGGGGTCATTTGCCAAGTCCTCCAGTAACACGTTGATACTGTTAAGAATTTTATTAACCAGTTCCGGTCTCGTTATATTGGCGGCAGCTCGTGCCGTCTCCCAGCCACCCTCTGCAACCCATTTTGTAACAGTCTGAGCAGATACCCCGACTTTTTCAGCAATAGACTTCTGTGGCTCCCCCTGCATGTAAAGGAGGCGCGCGTGTTCGCGTTGCTGTTCGCGTTCTTTTTTGGTTTTAGTTGCCATTCATAACGTACAGAGAAATTAAGTTAACGCCCCCACTTCGGGAGCGTTTTCACACTGCAAAATTGGGGTAAAAAAGTACTATGATAAAAAAGAGTGTAAAACATTTACACTCTTTTTGTTAGGGTGGTGAACAATCCGCAATTTTGTACCACTGAACGACTTAAAAGACATCGCGGAGTAGAGCAGCCGGTAGCTCGTTGGGCTCATTTCCCAAAGGTCGCAGGTTCGAGTCCTGCCTCCGCCACAACAATCAGGTATTATGTAAGAAAGATTGAATAACCGCCCCGGGCACAGGGGACACACGCGCCACCTCCGGACTAAGCCCCAAAGTGCCCCGGGCATTTTGTAAAATGAGACAATGAAAGAAGTTATAATCTCAACTGAGGCAGTCAACAGTTATGGCACGCGCGTGCTGACTTCCGGCATTGACCTGGAGCAGTTCAAGCGCAACCCTGTTTTGCTGTGGATGCACCGCAGGGCTTTAGATGGTGAGTCAATGCCTATCGGCAAGATTGATAACCTCAGAGTTGAAGAGGGCAAGTTGATAGGTACACCGGTGTTTGACCAAAACGATGAATTTGCCCGGAAGATAGAGAGCAAATGGGAAAGCGGTTTTTTGCGTATGGCTTCGGCAGCTTTGGAGCCTATCGAGGTAAACCCCGACCCGGCTTTAGCATTGGAGGGGCAGACACGCGCAACGGTTACACGGTGCAAACTTATCGAGGTCAGCATTGTGGATATTGGCGGCAATGATGAAGCCCTGCAACTTTGTGGCGCTGACGGCAAACAGTTGAAGCTCGCAGCCGGAGAGGACGCCCCGGCACTTCCACTTCTGAAACTTAATGAACCCGAACCCACGCCGGAGAATGAACCTGGCGAGGGGGAGGAAATCAATAACAACAATAAACAAATAAAAACAGCGATGAACAAAGACCAGTTAATCCTCTTAGGACTTCCCGAGGATGCCAGCGACGAGCAGGTAACAGCCGCGCTCCAGCTGATGAAAACCAAGGCGGACAGCGCCGAAACTTTGCAGCTTGCGGCAGTAACTCTGTGCGTGGATCAGGCTATTGCCGACAAAAAGATATTGGCGGCTCAGCGTGACCACTACATTCAGCTCGGCAAAGCAGCAGGCACCGAAATGCTTGCAGACACATTCAAGACTATGCCGACCCAGCAGAAGCCCACCGACACCCTGAACCTATCACAGCAGAGCGCTCCCGGCGCCGGCTCCCAGCCTAAGGCATACGCCAAGTTGAGTGATGTGCCGCAGAGTGAGCTCATAGCACTGCGCAAAGACCAGCCCGCAGAATATATGCGACTTTACAAAGAAGAGTACGGCGTTGACTGCCCGCCCCTCAGCGAATAAATAAACTCTATAAACACAATCAAACAACAGCAATGAAATCGAAAAGTAATTTTTTTAAGAAGCTGCTCGGCATAGTCAGTTGCATGATTATGGCCGTAGCGTTCAATGCCGCCGCCGGCGCAACCTGTGCCGTTGCAATCGGCTACGCTCCCGAAGCCGGAGCAATCGCTGGCAATGTTCTGGCGCTTGCCTTAGGTAAGGCAGCCCCCGCGGGTTCACTCCGTGCCGGTGTCCTCACAGAGATTTGGACCGGTGAGCAGATCAAACAGTTCCGCACCGCTCTGGAGTCGTGGGGCTGGCTTGCAAGGATCCGCAGTTACAACAAGTATGTAAACAATGATGTAATCCACTTTGTCGAGATTGGCGGCGACCCCAAGGTGCTTGTAAATAACACTACCTACCCAATCCCTGTTACCGCTCTGGAGGATGCAGACAAGCCCGTAAGTCTAGACAAGTTCACCACTGAGGCAACCCCTGTAACAAATGATGAGCTTCACGCTATCAGTTACGACAAAATGGCAAGCGTTCAGGAGCGCCACCGCGATGTATTGGTGGAGATTTTCGGACAGCGCGCAATACACGCCATTGCCCCTGATGAAAATAAAAAAGGCGTGCCTGTGCTCTATACAACCGGTGAAGCGGCAGACGGTCGCAAGCTCATGACTTCAACCGACCTTTTGGCACTCAAAAGAAGTTTTGATAAAATGGGTATTCCCAAGGCTGACCGCGTGCTGGTCCTCTGTGCCGACCATGTGAATGACCTGCTCCAGACAGAACAACGCTTCAAAGACCACTACAACATTAACCAGACCGAGGGCAAAATCGGTCGCCTGTATGGCTTTGACATTTACGAATACGACGGCACACCGTACTACAATGCAGGCGGCAAAAAACTTGCGTGGGGTTCGGTTCCCGGTGCAACTGATATGCAGAGCTCCGTTGCGTTCTATGCCGGCAGAATGATGAAAGCCGCAGGCTCTACACAATTCTACTGGAGCAAGGCAGAGAACGATCCTATTAACCACCGCAACCTCGTGAACTTTGATCAGTACGGTATTTGTCTGCCTTTGTCCGAGGCCAACTGTCGTGCGGCAATAGTCAGCGCCAAAGCGTAACACTCTATGGCTATACTGAAACGAGGAAGCAGAGGCGCGGAGGTCAAAGCCCTGCAACAGCGGTTAAACCTCATGCCTGACGGTATTTTCGGACCGTTGACCGAGGAAGCCGTCAAAGAGTTTCAGAAGCGCCAGGGGCTGACGGCTGACGGTGTGGCCGGTGCCAAGACCTGGGCGGCCCTGGGCGTGACCCAGAGCAAGCGCAAGGTCGACCAAATAATTCTACACTGTACGGCCACGCCGGAGGGTGAGGATTTTTCAAACGAACAGATCAGGCACAGCCACCTGTCGCGCGGTTTTTCGGATATCGGCTACCATTATGTTATCGGGCTTAACGGGGAGATACGCCCCGGGCGGTCAGAGAGCATAGCCGGAGCACATTGCACGGAGCACAATACCCGGTCAATCGGTGTCAGCTTAGTGGGCGGGTGTCCCGGGCGCATTGTTCTGGATTGGAACAAAAAGAGCAAGGATACGCGCACACCGGCACAGCGGATCGCGCTTGAAAAGCTGGTTAAAGAGCTGCTCAAGCGATACCCGGGGGCGACAGTGCACGGGCATAATGAATTTGCAAACAAGGCGTGCCCGAGCTTCAACGTAAAAGAATGGCTCACGCAAGTGGGCATAAAACAGTAAACACATGAATGAGCGGCGAAATAACAACAATCATAGTATCGGCGCTTGTTGCGGCGGTATCTGGTCCCGTTGGGGCATGGGTTGGCCGCAAACTAGAGCGCACTAAATATCGCATTGAGCTGAAGACCCTGAGGGCTGAAATGAATAATAAGCTCGCGGAGGTTAAAAGCAATGAGCTGGAAAACGTGCGAAAGGCTGCGGACATACTTATGGAGAGTATTGTGCCGCCGCTCAAAGCCGAAATAGCAAACTTACGTAATGATGTGCAAAGACTCAACACAGCACTGGAGCGCATTTGGGGCTGTCGTCATATTGATAGTTGCCCTGTCAAATTCGAGCTGCTGCTCTCACCAAAAGGTCGCGGAGCGCACCAGAGAGGAAACGGTGGCGCATGTGACGACGAGCGCCAAAGGTTGCGAGGTGCACACCCGACACCAAGAGGCGACCCTGACGAGGGAGACCCGGAACCGGGGGACGACTGTAACGGAGATTGAGGTCTTCGACACAGAAAAGCAGCCCGACCCGGCAACCGGACAAAGACCGTTAAAGGCCAAGATCAGGCAGACACATGGCGAGGAACACCTCAGTAATGAGACGGCGGATTTTACCGATGAGGATAAGACCGAAACAGCCACCGAGTCAGTGCAGACCATTGACGGCGGCACGCTTGCCGAAGTAACAGTCACAGCGACCAAAGCCCCGAGCTTATGGGAGCGACTTAAACAGGGCGCGGCATGGGCTGTGGCAATAATGATCCTGACGGCCGCCGTGTGGATAATTTATAAATTCAAAAAACGTAAAACGACATGAGCAACGAAACTAAAGAGACAATCCCAACCCCCACTGAGGAGGAATTAAAGGCTACGGGCCCGGTTGCCCATAGCCCACAGGAGGCTAAAGAAATGCTTGCTAAAGAAAAGGCAAAAAAGCAAAAGCCCAAAGCCAAGCCCGACAATGAAGCCGGCGCGCTCCATGCGGTAGGCCGTGCAGCGTGCAAACGTCATGGACTCCCGGTCGTATGGGTAACAGCCGACGGCCAGTGCTTCAAGCAGGAGAATGACGCCCGCAACCACGGCAAAAGTCTGGGACTTTCAGCAGAACCCTTAAAAATAGAAGCGTAATGGCACCAAGTTTGAATATTCAGAGACAGAACGGCAATGTTCCCAAAGCTCTGCCCGGTGAAGACCATATCCCCGGTTTTGTGGTCTATCTTCCGGCTGCTGACATTCCGGCAGCGTTTAAGACCGAGCACGTGCAGCCGCTTAGCACCATTGACGCGGCAGAGGCGGCAGGCATTAAGGAGGATGCGGCAAGCTGGGGCGTGCGTGTGCTTCATTATCAGCTCAGCGAGATTTACCGAATTAACCCGGCTGTCAGCCTATATGTGGCAATTTTCGAGAAGCCGCAGGGTGCCTCTCAGACATTCGCGGAAATCAAAACCGTGCAGAACTTTGCCGCCGGTCGTATTCGTCAGATCGGTGTATGGTGTGGAGACCGTGCTCTGAGCGGTGACGACCTCACAGCACTGCAAGGTGTGGCGGATGCACTGGCCGAGGAGGAGGCGGAACTTTCAATCGTATACGCTCCGAAAGTGGTAGCCCTCAGCACTATGCCGGTTAATCTTGCCGGAGAGAATAAAAGCCGTGTCAGCGTGGTAATAGGACAGGCAGGAAGCGGTAAAGGAGCAGAGCTGTTTAACGACAATACCAACGCCGAAAAAGCCAGCGTCAGCGGTTTGGGTGTTGTCATAGGTTTACTCAGTAGCGCAAAGGTTCACCAGTGTATTGCGTGGATCAAAGAATTCCCCACCGGTGTAAGTCTCCCGGCGTTCGGTGACGGCACACTGTTGCGCGATGTGGATAAGGCATTGCTCGAGACTCTGGACACCGCACGTTATCTGTTCTTTGTCACTCATACCGGGCAAGCCGGCAGCTATATGAATGACAGCCACACAATGGACTCCGCCATTAGCGACTATGCAGCCATTGAGAGCGTGCGAACAATGGACAAAGCTGTGCGAGGCATACGCACATACGTAAAGCCGGAACTAGGCAGCAATGTGTATGTTGACCCTTCCAGCGGTCAGTTGGCAAGCTATACCGTGGCGCATTTGGAAACTGTGGCAAACCAGGCACTCGAAGCAATGGAAAGAGCCGGGGAACTGAGCGGCTACAAGGTCGAGATTGACCCGGAGCAGGATGTTGCAAGCACAAGCCTGGTGGAGTTCGTAATCAAGAATGTTGCAGTCCCGGTTATGCGACATGTGAGAATTAAAATCGGATTCGCAAAATCCGTATAACCTAAATACAAAACGTAAGGACAATGGACGTAAGTATTAAAAACGGCGTGCCTATGGTTAACGGCATGTTGGTTGCGTGGGCTGATATTGTCGTACTTGTCGGCGGTGTGCCTGTTACGGGCATTACAGGCGTAGAGTATGGCGATGAGCAGGAAATCGTAAACAAATGGGGCGCTGGGCGTCACCCTGTAGGACGTGCAAAGGGACGAATTACCCCCTCGGCAAAGATAACCCTCTACCATGAGGAAGTTGTGGCGCTTCAATCCCAGAGCGTTAACGGACGACTGCAAGACCTACCACCCATTGAAATACAAGTCAGCTATTTGCCTGAAAATGGTGTGGTGGTTACTGATAAGATTCGCAACTGCCATATTTCAAGCAATACGCGCAAGTGGAAAGAGGGAGACACCGGTCAGGAGGTAGAACTTCCGCTCGTTCCCTCACATATCGAATGGGGCACAGTGGCATAATCCCCCGGTTCGTACCCTTTTAAGGTCGTTAAGGGTTGACCCCCTTAACGGTCACTAAGAATCAAACTTAAACAGTTATTAAAAACCATTTAACCCCCGATTAAAAAGCATGGAAAAGGTTAACAACACCCCTAAAGTATTTAACGGCGACCTGACAGAAGCACAGGTCAAGGCGTTCAAGACCCAGCACCGCAAGAGCTTCGCGGTTGAAATCCAGGACGGCAACGAGGTTCATATCGGCTATTTCAAGCGCCCCACTCTGGAGACTCTGAAAGCTGTAACCAAGGTTGCAAAGAGTGATGAAGTGGAAGCCGGTAAAGTGATGTTCGACAACTGCTGGCTGGGAGGCAGTCAGGAACTGCGCACCGATGCGCTACTCTTCATGGCGGTTCAAAAGAAGTTGGGCGAAGTGCTCAACAGCTTCCAGGGTCTAATAAAAAACTTGTAGAGGCGCACACATTGGCGGAGTCTGACGAAGAGGACGGCTTCGCCAAGGGGTGCGCCCTGATCCGCGCTAATCTGCACGTTGATATTGATAAAATAAGGGAACAATATACATGTTGACCTAGCTATAATTTACTAATAAATATCAGAATATCCAAGAGAGGGTTGATATCTAAAGCTAGAAATTGCTAAAGATTGCTAGAGGATTCCAGAGCTATTGATCTTTCTAGTATATTTGTCACAAATCAATAAATGACAGATATTATGATGCAAAATATAGGTTTAGATAAGTTCAATTCTCTTTTTTCCTTGGTTACATATTTCAAGGATGATGAAACTTGCAAAGAGTTTCTTATAAAACAGCGTTGGTCTGACGGTGACGTTATCTGTCCTTATTGTGGCAAACACCACTGCAAAAGACGTTCAGACGGTCGTTTCCGTTGCTCTCAGTGCCTTCGTAATTTTTCTGTTTTGGTAGGTACTATCTTTGAAAATACCAAGATTTCACTTGTTAAATGGTTTATTGCCATGTATCATATCTCTTCACACAAGAAAGGTATATCAAGTCATCAGTTAGCAAGAGATTTATCCATTACTCAAAAATCAGCATGGTATATACTACATAAAGTACGTACACTTTTCGGTCAGGAATCAACCACTGAATTAACTGACAACGTAGAATGCGATGAGGCTTATATCGGTGGTCAGGAGAAGTACAAACATGCTTCAAAGAAAACCAAGGGTACACAAGGTCGTTCTCTTAAAACAAAGACTCCTGTTTTTGGTATGGCAGAACGTAAAGGTAAGGTTGTCGCAAAGAAAACATCGAATAATAAAGGCAGAACCTTATGTAGCTTAATCAATCAGTTTGTGAAAGCTGGTTCACGTATATTCACTGATGAATATATTGGCTACAATACACTCGTAAAGTCAGAATATACCCATTCGGTTGTAAATCATGGTGCAAAGCAGTTTGTTGATGGAGATGCACACACCAATACGATTGAAGGCTTTTGGAGTCAGCTTAAACGTTCAATCTTTGGCATCTATCATTTCGTATCTGCCAAGTATCTTCAAAGATATGTGGATGAAGCTGTATTCAGATACAATACTTGCAAGTTGGATGAGTCTGACAGATTTAAGAAGATGTTTCTTAAATCAATTGGAATTGTTAGATATGATGATGTGAAAAATGTGGCTTAATTGCTTGAGAATTTCCCTTGGGAGGAGTATATTTATAATAAAAGGCACAGTTTACACTGTGCCTGTACATCTTTTAGAGATTTGTGCTAGCCTCTCTATAAAACTATGAAATAAGACTTCTCCGAAGTCGCCTGCAAAAAGAGTTTACGTAAAACTTAAGACCCTTACAAGATGTGCGATAATGGTCAATCACGCTCACAGGCTTGTCTTTCGATTTACACTTACAGCGTGCCATAGTTTAAACTTATTTTTTGGTGAAGTCGCATTGCTGAAAATACTATTCACTTATTTTAGTTGAGACACCTGTGCATGTATTGCAAGGCAAAGTAACAAAAAAGCATCAATAGTTCCAAGACTATTGATGCTTAATTTTGTTAAAAGTGGATTAGTCTAATAAGGGGATTTTAGTGCCAGGCTCAGGTTTAGGCTGTGGTTTTGGAGGTAACGGCTGTGGCTTGGGTGTAGGTTTAGGGAAGATGATATCTTCATTTACCTTCTTCTTATCACTCATGATTGTTTGGTGATTAGTGTCTCTAACTCAAAAGACAGTGAAACTTATAGTACAAGATAAGAGTTAATCTGAATAGCTTCAGTTATCTTGAAATATTATTTTAGATTATCGTTGTATTTATCGTATTGATCACGATATTCAGGTGAATTTCTGTATTTTTCAAGACGATATTCGTTGTACCATTGTTCTTCTCGTTCTCTTCTCTTATTATCACATAATATTTGCAAGAAGACTTCAAGCACTGTAAAAATGATACACAATATCCAAAGAAACTTCTTTTTCCTGTAAAAGAATAAGCCAAATCCAATCCACATTATAGGAATGGTAATAAATACCATAGGATTAGCAAATTCGTAGTTTGGGACAATGGAACCCATTACAACATATATGAATGGGATAAGACAAGCTGCACCTGCAATTTTCATCCAACGTTTTGAGTTGGAGTAATGACAACATAAGGCAATCCACACTATGTTCACACATAGATAAAGAATAAACCAAAAGAAGGCGTTCATAGATTAATACATGGCAAACGTTGACCCTACGAATGCATTTAAGCAGTTTATAACAATAGGCACAAAAAGAAAGTGTGAGCCAAGATCGCTGTTATCTGACTGGTTGGCTCTGGACTGCCATGAATATAGATAACAATAGTGGCTCACACTCTTGGCGTTTATATGTGTAAGTACATACGTAGCTACCAAGAGGGAGCATCTTACTGCCATTCCATATTCAGTTGAATTGTCCAGATTCTACCAGTCGGAATGAAGCAAAACGCTTCCTTAATATGTCTGCAAGACGGTTTCTCTCATCTTGCACCGCAAAGTTAATAAAATATCTTGAATGTTATGATATTAGACTTAAACAAAATTCACAGAAGCTCTTGTATGGAACATCTTGCTTTGTCTTCCACCATGTACGTTATCATCAATTTGAGTAAGTATAAGATCTGTAATTCGTCTTATGAACATTGGGTCTGTTTCAATAAGTTTTGAAATATCTATGCTTTTGCCATCAGTATTCAATCTAAGGTCTCCATGAATATTTATATCTATGGATTGCTTTTCATTTTGGGAAGAGATTGTTGAATTAGTCTGTTTAATGGTATTTACAATCTCTCTCGTTGGCATCTCATAGTTCATTGCCTTGGGTAGTATCTCAGACACTTCATTTATTTTAGCAAATACACCATTGAATAAAGTATCAAATGGACCACCAGTCTTTGCAAATATAGCAGAGTCCTGTGGGTCTGTCTTGGCTAATTTGACTGAACCATCATGAATTGGTGTAACAGATGATGCTGCAACTGTCATTGACTGACCATTTGCAGACATTGTTCCATCTTTAGTATATATAGGTGTGGTATCGAACCCGTCAGAATTAAATCTTTTATCCCATTTATCTTTTGTTATTCTTGCTTTTGCTACAGCACTTTCATCAGACATAAAAAAACCACGAAACCAATCTCTTACTTGTGCTGCAACATTACGTTTTTCAGCTTTAGCCCTATGAAACATCAACATAGCACTACTAATTTCCTTGTCATTATCGTAGTTCTCAATATCATTTCTTGTTCTAACTTGATTTCTTCCTTCTTGACTACTCCTTTCTAAAGCATCTTTATCTGCCGTTTCTCTCCATTCATGAGGAAGGATTTCGTAAATAGCCTCAAGTTTACTTGCAATTGTTGGTAAAGACTTAAATGATTCTTTTTGTTCTTTCAATGCTTCAGCACGATTCATAACAATAGCTTTTACTATCTCACTTTCATTATTAGTATATGCTTCAAGCATTGTCTGCACACTTTTTTCTGCTGTATCTGCAAAATTCACAAATGTATCAGCGCCCAAGATAGCTGCAATAGTTTTAGTTGCACTTTCAATCTTTTCAACAGATGACAGGGTACTTTGAGCATAACGACTCATATTTTCATCTGAGTTATCTGAAAGTATATTTTGAAGGTCAGCAGAAGTTATGGTACTAATGTCTTTAGTGGAATTATCCAACATATTAACCATCCATTTTCCTGTTACTGCATCTCTATGTGCCTTATTCGCCACAGCATCCATCTGCTCACTTGAAAGGTTTGAATTATGAACTTGTCTACGTATAACAGCCTTCTTGTTGTCTTCACGTATCATGTCCTTGGCATCTTCAACTGACATTCCAAGTGCTGAGGCTGCATTACGTATTAATAATGTATCAGTTCCATTAAAGGTGGTTTCTCCTGTTGTCTTATCATAAGTGCCTAAACCTTTGAACATACCTTTTGTTCTCTTGGCGTATGCATCTGGATCATTTAGGGACTCCCACATCATGGCAAGAGGATCGGAACCCATTGCAAAATGACCTCCAAGTACTTGAAGTTTTGCGCTTGTTTCAACTGTACCTTCAAGACCACCACTTTGAATTTTCTCTAACATTCCACCAAGTGAACTAAGGTTGAATCTCACATTCTCAGCCCATTTTGCAAGCTCAATGAAACCTTTTGAACCATTCTTGAAATCATACTTGTTGGCAAGTTTAAGATTACTGAGAACGTTCTTGGTTAACTTCTGCTGAGATAACCCCATCTTATTTGCATAATTGTACATATCATACATTATGTCAGCAGATGATGAAACAGACTGATTAAATACATTCATTTGTGCTGAAAATTGAGTAAATGTATCATCACCAACAAGTCTACCTACAGCAAGTGATTTTTCCATATCAGAGTTACTGAAATTGACATTTCTGCCACTTTGTTGGATAAAATCAGTTTGAAGTTTTACTACATCTTCAATGGTCTTGTTATAGTGTGCAAAGGTCTCTGCCTGTGTAAGCATTCTCTTTTCATATACCATAGTCTGTTGAACTGTCAACCCATTCTGAGCCTGATATTGATGAATGGCTTTATCTTGCTTACGAAGGTAGTCATCTGTTAATTTAGTAAATTCATTGGCTTGTTGTATAAACTTCTGTGCATTGGCTAATCTTGTTTCAGCATATTTCTGTTCAATCTCTAAGGCAGCTTCCTGATATTTATTGACTTCACCCCAAATTGGTATCCAATTAGTCCATGTGTTAGCCATTTTTAGATTTGCAAGTGTTGTGGCATTCTGAGACTGTAATAATGTCATTTGGCTATCTAATGCCAAATCCTGAGATGTATATGCACCAGATAGAGAATCTTGCCAAGAAGCAACATTAGCCTTTAACTGATTTAATGAAACCTGAGCTACAGCATTCAGCTCTCTTAATGTGTTTTCTGCATTAAGTTTCATATATTCAGTAGACTTACCAATGCCAAACTCAACAGCTTTAATAAGACCTTCAGCTATCATCATATAAGGATTGCCTTTCAAACCTTTAAGTCCATTAGCCATATTAGCGAATTTTCCGCCACTTGAAATAGCACTGATAGCCTTATTCTTGTTATTCAAAGCAGTAATATCACCCATAGCAATCCTACGACCAAACAGTTTGTCAAAACGCCTGTTTGCATTATCTCTTTTGGTTTCAGCCTCATCACGTTTACGAGCATTGACATCACGTTTGGATTGCTTGTCAAGAAGCTCACGCTGTTTCTTGTCAATCTCACTTTGAATTCTGTTTCTGTTTTGCTGAGTAGTGGCATTATTCAAATGACCTTGCAGATTACTGATTGAGTTGGTAAGCTTCTGAATCTCTTTATCACAATCTTCTACAATGTCTTTATGCTCTTCATAGGCTTTATCCATATCATCAAAGGTATCAATCAAGTCCTCTGCTTTATCAGCCATCTCTTTTGACACACCAATCTCTCTGCGAAATACCTCTTTCGCTTTATCCATCTTACCACTCTTATTGTCAAGTGCATTTAAAGCACCTTCCAAGTTTGAAAACAATCCACCAATATTTGCCATATATTACTCAAAACTATTTATCTTATTTAATTCAGTGAACAAAGAATCATCAATGGCAATATCAATACCATTAAAGTCAATATCAGGATTGGTAGTGATTATGTATTTCAAGAAGTTTTCTGTTTGCATCTCACTAAGATTATGTATATATTCTTTAATCTCTGATTTTGATTCACTGCCATTGTAAGAGACAATACACTCAAGCATAATGGCTGTTTCCATTTCATCTGTATTATCCTTTAACTTTTCAATAATTCCTTGTTCATCAGAATGTGTCAGGAGACGATATTTTATAACATCGCCATTATCTAATAAATAGCTGAAATAGCCATTTTCATCACCTTTAAGATTGAAATCCTTATATTTAAGTGTTGAAAGGTCTATTTCCTGATTAGTAGTAGGATTTACTATTGTATCACTATAACCTGTACGTCTGAGCCATACTAATATGGCATTTCTATCTCCAACACAAAGAGTGTCAGGATTAAAGTCTTTATCAAGAATTTTAAGCCTTAAAAGTTCATCACAAACAGTCTGTGATAAGATATATTTAGATGAAACCATGATATTTTCATCAATGGCTCTAAGATAGCCAACAGGCACTCTTGACTTTTTATGTGGATAACATTCACCTTTGCTTGGCAATTCTACCCATTCATAATCTACATTTTCAATAAGGTTTTCTAACATTTATAGAAACAAGTCTTTTCTATAAATATAGGTGGATAGAAGAGTGTTATCAAATAAAAATGCCACCAAACTATAAAATGGCGGCATTTGAAAAAAGTTAAAAATTGTCTTATCTTTATGACAGAATTATACTAGGTCAACATGTATATTGTTCCCTAAAATAAAGACGGAGGAGGAATGGGCACAACTCTATTGCGAGGCTGTATGGCTGGAGCGGTGGAGAAACCGAAACCGGGCGGAGCTTATCGCTACACTATTCTCCGGAACCGGAGCGGCAAGCCGATGACGGCAAGGGTCAGAGTTAGAGCCAAGGAAGCCCGGGTGTATTTCCTTTGTTATTCCCTTTCCCAGTTATAACTGCCCAGGAGATTATAATAAACCATATAACGCCAGCGACCAGCATACCCCAGGCAATAACATTGGCTACAATTACAAAAATAATATGTAAAAATGTGCTCATAACTGTTACTCGTTTTAATCTGCAACAAATATAACAAAAGAATCAGACATGTCAAGTGTTTTTGACTACATTTTTAACATTGGTGGTAACTATTCCGCAACCATTAACGGCATGACAGCCGCGACCGGTGATTTTACGGCCGAGGTAAAAAAGAGTCAGAAATGGACGGAAACACTAACCGGTGCATTGGCTCGTTTTGACTACCTTAATAATGTAGTGCGAAACATTGCTGATGGTATAAATTCAGTAAGTGCAGCAGGTGTAAAACTGGATAGCCAGATGCACGATCTAAGCGCGGTTGCCGGTGTTACTGGTGACGGGTTGAAACAAATTGAGACATTTGCCCGGCAGAGTGCAAAGGCTTTCGGAACTGATGCTGCGGTTGCCGTCGAGGGTTACAAGTTGCTGCTCTCACAGCTTAGCCCGGAATTGGGTAAATATCCGGAAGCACTCAGCAAAATGGGTGACTGCATACAGACCACCAGCAAGCTGATGGGCGGCGACGGAGTGGCGGCCGCTCAGGTTCTTACCACGGCGATGAACCAGTACGGCGTGAGCATGGAGGACCCGATAGCAGCCAGCGAGGAAATGGCGCGCATGATGAACGTAATGGCCGCTGCGGGTCAGGCAGGATCCGCAGAGCTTCCGGCTATAAGTGCGGCACTCCAGCAGTGCGGTATGGCATCAAAGGCAGCTAATGTGAGCTTTGAGGAGACAAACGCCGCAATCCAAGTACTTGACAAAGCCGGTAAAAAAGCGAGCGAGGGCGGTGTTGCCCTCCGTAACGTTTTGGGTCAGCTCAGCAAAGGGCGCTTCGTTGGAAAGGCAGCACGTGAGGAACTGGAAAAGGCGGGCATTAACGTTGTGGCATTAGGTGACAACTCCAAAAGCCTTAAAGAGCGTTTGGAAATGCTTAAACCTATGCTCAACGACTCAGCCCTGTTGTCTAAATTCTTCGGGGTTGAGAACGCCAACGCCGCGCGTGCCCTCATTCAAGGCACGGACGCCCTGCAAGGTTTTACAGACGCAGTGACCGGCACCAACAGCGCCACCGAGCAGGCGGCTATTGTAATGGATAGTTACGCCGAACGTCAGGCGCGAGTAAACCAACAATTTGAGGACTTCAAAATTACTATATTCCAAGCCACCGGCGATTTTTCGTTATGGTGTGGTGTAGTGACTTCGGCACTTGTGCCAATAGCACAACTTGCCCCACTTATTACAGCAGTGTGGAAAGGGATGCTCTTAGTAAAAGGGCTGAAATGGGCAAGTATGTGGACCTTAATTCAACGCGGTATATATGTAGCCCAGGTGCAAATGGCATTTATGAACCGGGAACTCGTAACCGGTCAATTTGTGTCCAATGGTTTTTTGATAAATATAACCCGCGCCACACTAGCAGTGCTTCGCTTCGCCACCGTTGGAATATTCAACGCACTCAAAGGGCTTGGCGCGCTGGTTCTATCATTCGTTACAGGCGGCACAGCTTCCGCCACATTCTCCGGAATTGCCTCAACAGCCTTTGGCGCGTTTGCTACGACCGCGACAACAGCGTGTCGCGCTGTTGGGGTTGCAATTATGAACATTCCAATAATTGGATGGATAGCGGCAGCCATAGCCGCTCTTATCGCAATAGGCGTATATTTTTGGAACACATCGGCAAAATTTCGCGCAGTACTCAAGGGCACATGGGCGGCGTTTAAGGCTTGTTTCACCGGCATAGGTGAACTTGCAAAAAACACATTCGGAGCCATTGGTGACCTTATAAAAGCAGCGTTCAGTCTGGATGCCTCGGGCATAGATGCCGCGCTTAAGAAACTAAAATCCGGATTTAGTGACTATGGCAAGCAGGTAGGACAGGCATTTGACGAGTCTTACGATGCTGAAATGACTGAATCCGCCAAAAAGGAAGCGGCCAATAAGTCCAAGGCAAAAAAAGGAACCGGAGGCACCCCGAACACCAGCGGGGCGACGGTTCCCGAGGTAACGGTACCGTCAATCAATCCCACGGGCACAACTCTGAGCGGAGCCACCGGCACAGGTGGCAGCGGCTCCGGAAGCGATGACAGAGGGAAAATCAAAAATATAACAATCAATATTGAAAAACTTGTCGAGCGTTTCGAGATACACAGCGCGACCGTTGGCGAGAGTACCGAGCAGGTCAAAACTGCAATGCTAGAGGCCCTTATGGGCGCGCTAAACGACACACAATTGGCCACGTCATGAGTATAATTCCACAACCAAGTTTAGGCGGCAAGAAACTGCCTATAAGCATAGACCTTGCGGCGATGAACTGGGCTCAGCACATTGCCAAACGGCTTGTGCGTTTTAAGGAGTTGGGCGGAACACCGGACCGGGACGGCATAAGCGGTCATGAAATCGGGCTGCCGATAACAGACCCGGAATATTGGGAGGGGCGCTGGGTACTCTGCCCGCTACGCCTGGAGCGAGAGAACGGGGAGGGGCTGACCTTTGCCGATGCGGTGGCAGCAGCCAGCCGGGAACACCGGATAGTTAGTACCGCATTGGTGGGGCGTGATGGTACAGTAAAGGAGTATATAAATGCCAACGACTGGTCAGTCAATATAGTGCTGGGGTTGCAGCATACGGAGGGGGGAGTGATAGCAGCCGCGTGGCCGGGCACGGAAGTGCGGGAAGTTCGGAAGCTGCTGGAGACAAAAGAGGCGCTAAGGGTGCACAGTGAATTCCTGGACGCTCTGAATATTGGGCGGCTTGTGATAAAGAGCTGCGCCGTTCGCCAGATGACAGAGACGAATTACCAGGTATATGAGATCAGTGCCGTGAGCGACGAGGATTACGAGATATTCAGTAAAGATTACGAACAACCCCAAAAAGATGCGACACTATGAAAGGCATATTGATAGACTCAGGAACGGGCGACCTGCTTGTGGAGCGTGGTGGCATAGCTGTGGGCGACACGGAGGGACAGACGGCCGAGGCCGTGGTTCTGACCATGCGCGGAGAACTGAAAGAACATCCGCTGCTTGGAGGCGAAGCCGGGCGTATGCGCGGCGGCCAGCCTGATGTGATGTGGTCCGGCGAGGTGCGCCAGATGTTACGAGGCTGCGGCGTGGAGTGTGAGCGAGTAGCAATGGAAGCTGACGGCACGATAAACATAGAGCGATGAAAACTACAGCGAAAGAAAGACAAACAATGCTTGACATGGCTCTGCAAAGCGGAGGCCAAGTTGAAACGGTGCTGGCGTTGGCGTTGGCCAATGGGCTGAGCATGACCGACAGGCTGGATGACGGGCAGGTACTTACGGTGCCGGAGCCAGTGGGGGACGGGGATGCGCGGACCGTCAGGTTGTACCGGGCGCATGGGGTAGAACCGGCTACGGAGGCGAGCGCAGAAGATATGTCGACTTGTCCATACGGTGGCATCGGATTCATGGGTATTGAAATAGATTTTGAAGTTAGTTAAACGTCAATTAAATAGCGATAAATGGCACGAAGTATCAACGATATTAAGAACGAAATCACCTCAGAATTCATGCGCAACGAGGCAGCGTCTAAACTTTACGGTTTTGAACCGGGAACGTCATTCGGCGACAAATTCGGAGCTGCAAGTATAGAGAATATTCTCTTTTATGTCTGGGCTGTATGTGCGTGGAGTGTGGAGCAGCTCGTCAACCTGCACAAAAAGGAGGTCACGGAGGAACTTGAAAATCTGATAGCGCATCGTCCGAAATGGTACCGCGACAAAGTGCTTGCATTTATGTTTGATAAGTCGCTTGTAGATGGAACGGACACTTACGATACTTCCGGAATGGAAGATACTCAGATAGTAGCTTGTAAGGTGGTGAGGCACGCGACTGCTACAGAAAGTAAAGATGCGAGTCTGCTTACTATCAAGGTGGCGGGTGAGAATGGCGGAAACCGCTGTCCGCTCACGTACGAGCAGGAAGAGAAACTGAAAGCCTACATCGCTGAAATCAAGGATGCGGGTGTGAGAGTGAATCTCATAAATCAATCAGCAGACGAATTCAGCTGCGCGATAGATGTATATTATGACGATCTTCTGTTACCCGGAAATGTGGAAAGCTCGTGCCGGTCGGTAATCAGCGAGTATGTTGAGAATTTGCCTTTCAATGGCGAATACACCAATATGGCTTTGGTTGACAGATTGCAACAGGTGGAGGGTGTGAAAATAATTGAACTGAAAGAGAGTAAAGTCCACGTGGACGGTGAGAGCGCTTATACAAGTGTTGATGCCCGGATAATCCCCGCCGCAGGTTATTTCAAGACTAAAGATATTGATATTAAAATGATTCCTTACAATGGTGAGTGAAAGAGTTTATAAGGTTAACATAAAGCGGCTGGCACTCCTGACTCTGCCTACTTGGTTGAGAAAGCCGTTGGTGGGCGCTCTGATATATGCCGGGGTAACGCCGTTGGCTCATATATTGCAGGATCTGAGGTCATACCGCGCGACAACAAATTACCGCCTATCCCATAACGGTCAGGTGTGCAAGCTCCGTGCTGTCCTTAATGATGAGTTTGACCCGGAGCTTCGGCGAATCACAATAGAAGATAGTCAGAGCAGCATCACAATAGAAGCGGATGTGATATTTCAGCGCGATGTCAGCAGATGGACCATACTGCCGTTGCGGAGCAGAGGATCTGTAATAACTCACCGGCGTGGATTCAGCGGCACAAGCGGATATGATTTCTGGGCTAATGTCCCCTCAGAACTAAATAGTGAACAGACAACCATAAGAATGAAAGCTCTCATTAATACTTACAAACTGGCTTCAAAGCGATTTACAATAAACTACATATAAAATACAATATGGAAAAGATTTTAGGTAATTTCATTCATCAACCGAATAGGGATTTTCCGCTTGACGCAGAGACGCTGGACTATCTGCAGAACCTTACATCGATATCTGCAATAGTGGGCAATATCGCAGGTGACAAAGTTATCCTTTGCGGTTGTGAATCAACCGATGATGGAGTCCGACGAAATCCCGGATGGGTCTTTGTAAAAACAAAACTGTTCCCCAACGGCGAGATATTGTACTGGGAGGGTGGATCTACAACCTCCGGAATGTATCTCAAACAGGAGAGGGTGGGCGTTACGGTGAATAATGTTGAATACGGTGAGGCATACACCAAAAGGAGTCTCATGCCCGGCATTGGTGATGAATGGTTCGGGTGGGATACTTTCACTGAATTAAGAACGATAAGTGAACTTATTAAGGAGAATAAATCACTACAGGAAAAACTGGATGTAGTACAGACCACACCTATAGGAGCTGTTATTCTATGGGCGGGAGGCAATCCTCCTGACGGCTATGTGTTATGTGACGGCAGAGAGCTTAGCACTGCATCTTATCCTGAATTATACGAAGTGATTGGTTCTGCTTACAACTCAGCTGTATCAAGCAATGGAATCAACTATTCAACTACCGTAGGTAATTTCAGGGTTCCGGATTTGCGGGGGCGCTTTGTTGTCGGGCAGCATGACAGTGATAATGATTATAAAACCAAAGGTTCCGGAGGGGGCGATAAAAAAGTGGTATTGACTGAAAATCAACTTCCAGGTCATAGCCATAATCTAAAGGACTACTACTTTGCTGAAGACGGCAGTTCCGCGAGCGGATGTAATTTTGATAGAATGAACGTAAACAAGAAAATCGGAAGCGGCAAGCATGACTTCAATAACACTGTCTTGATATATGTGGAGCATGACACAAAAGAAACCGGAAAGGGTGAGTCTCATGAGAACCGCCCACCTTACTATGTCCTTGCGTATATAATGCGTGCTAAATGACCTTAAAAAAATTAAGATAATGGCAGTTAGAGATATTACACAACTAAAAAAATGGTTCAAAAAGGGTGCTTACCCTACAGAGTCACAGTTTGCAGATTTAATCGATAGCTTCCGGCATAAAAATGATAAAGTCGGGTTAACTGAGGTACAGGGGCTTACAGATGCTTTAAATAAAAAGTATGATACAAGCGAAGGCAAGCTCCTTGAAGCTGAGGTTACGAAGCATACCGCTCAGATTGATTGGTTAAATACCGTTCAGGAGCGACAGGCGGAGGAAATTGACGAACTGGAAGAGACCGATGAGGCGCAGCAAGTTGAAATTAATACTGCAAGAAATGATATAATTACAATATCCAATATACTAAACAATGGCGGCAGCCTTGATGAGACCAAAGCGGCTCTTGAAGCTCTCGGCAATAACTATGCCGGGCTCTATGCTCTTGCCGTGACTGTAAAGACATTCCTTGAAACAACAGATACAAAGGAAACTACTATCAACACATGGCAGGAGATTGAAGAGTTTCTGCAAGGCATTACAGACACTGAAAGCCTCGCCGGACTTTTGGCGGAACTGGAAGCAAACATAACCGAAGCATATACCGCGGCTATCAGTGAGGCGATGGATTCAGGTGTTAAAATGGTTGATATTGAATATAGCCGTTTGATTGAGTTGCGAGACAATGGCGAGCTCACACCAGGTTCATATTATCGTATTACTGACTATGAAACAACAGTAGCAAATGATGATGTGGCACAATGCGCCGGACACCCGTTCGATCTGATAGTAAAAGCTCATGGCATAAATACACTGAGCGAAGAAGCTATGGCTATTCAAAGTGAACGGGATGTAGATGGATATTTCTCCGCTTCGAAGTTGGAGGCGTGGAAAATATGGTATTGCCTCGACAATGACATTTACCGTTTTGTGTGGGCAGACCCTGATAATGGAAAAGGAGTCATCTACCGTATGATAGATGATAGGGGCAACGATTGCCCTTACGATTTCAAAAATATCATGTTCAAAAGGTATCTTTGTGGAGGAAATTTCTTTGACAAAAATGACTCTTTCTGTGATGAAGACGGAAATCCATATTATCACAACCGTTACTTGCTCGGAAATGGAGAGCGCGATTGGATAGCCAATGATGATGCGAATATTGTTGACCACAGCGATATAGATTGGTTCTACACATTTAGTCTTGTTGACCAGGGCAGAAATATCGCAGACGCAACCATTAGTGATAGTTTTAGAACTTATCGCAATGTGATAATGCAGGCGCAGACGCGCACAGAATCAGATGAACGTGTGTATATTGCGCAATTCCTTAATGACATTGTTCTTACAGCCTATAGTGATTATTGTGTTGGAGAGTCTTACTCCAGTATCTGCGGCAATTATTTTGATCGTGACTGTTGCTGCATCACGATTCATGGCGGTAGTCAATCCAATAAGTTCGGTTGTCTATGTCGTTGGGTCGGAGGCTATAGCCTGATTAATAATACCCTCGGCTGTGATTGCGAAGATATTGTATTCGGACATGGTTGTACTAACAACGTATTTGGCAATAGCTGTTCAACAATAGCCTTGGGATTGTGCTGTGAGAACAATAGATTTGGAAGATATTGCAACAACAATTATCTCGAAGTGGGATGTGTAACAAATGTTTTTGAATATTGCACGCAATCATGCTTCTTGGGGGCATGCTGCGTCGGAAATATTTTTTCAGAAGCATGTGATAATAACACTCTCGGTTCCGATTGCCGCCATAATGAATTTGGTTGCGGTTCGTCAGGGAACGTATTAGATTGTGACTGTGAGAACAATAGCTTTGGAATATATTGCAACAACAACAACATTGGCTACGCATCATCTGGAAATGAACTTGGATGTTTTTCATCGCAGAACTTTATTGGCACATCTTGTGTCGGTAATATTATAGGACCCAACTGTTTTGAAAACATTATCAGTGAGGGGTGTAAATGCAATATCCTCAATGATGAGTGCAGAGGGAACGTCTTGGGTGAGTTCTGCAAGGGAAATGTTTTTAGATATGGATGTGTTGACAATAATTTAGGTTCTGAGTGCAATAACAACATATTCAATCAGGAATGCTCAGTGAACATTTTGGCTGGAAATGTTTACGGTAACGAGTTGGGAACATGTTGCCATGACAACCAATTCTCTGCCATGTGTTCCGGAAATACCATTGGACCATATTGTCGTCATAACACATTCAATACATATTTCCGAGGAAACCATCTGAAGCAGAATGTTCAATATTGTACTTTCGGAGACTATATTGAGAATATTTCTGTAGGAAATAATGTGATGTATATCGATGTTGCAGGTGGCGATAGAGCATCAGCTCCACTGACGCTACTACATATTCTGAATGGCGTTCATGGCATAAGTGGCGATTTGCTTCAAATATCTCCGGCGCTTTCAGGTTACTGTCAATATGTCGGTGTAAGCAGTTCCGGAGTATTAAAAATTTGGAATCCCGCAGATTTAATCAGTTAAATTAAGAAACGATGGAAAAGATATTAGTTGGAAGTAGAGCCTTTTTTGGCGAACAAGTTGCGTCAAGAAACAAAGGCAAAGATTATGTGGAGCTCGTTTACAGTCCTAAAGTCTATAAATGGAGGTGGGAGATGTGTCTGCGAGGTACTAACATTTTCCGATATAAAAAGGAAGATGTAAAAACCATGGTACAACGTACTGTTAATCTCGGAGACCCTCAACTGATTGGCAAGTTTCTGGTTCCTGAGTTTGCTACGGCTATCAATGCAAAGGTAGGAGATATTCTACCCCTAGAGGTGTTGCTGCCAAAACTCACCGAAAAGCAGAAATATATTGCATTGATATTTGAAGCTATCAAGGAGAATAACACATTTGAGTTAGAGCCTTGGCAGCTTAATGAGGCTTACGAGGTCTACAAACAATCAAGACAGTGTTTTATGCGGAATGTGTAAGAAATATAAATGCGCACCGCTCCCATTTATGGGACAAAAACGCTATTTTCTCCGGGACTTCACGGAAGTGCTGGAGATGGTGGAGGGTGAGATTGACACGGTGGTGGACCTTTTCGGAGGATCCGGGCTGTTGTCGCACACGGCCAAACGGGTGCTTCCTGGGTGCCGTGTCATATACAACGACTTCGACCGTTATGTTGACAGACTGGCGGCCGTGGAGCAGACCAACGAAATTTTAAGGGTGATTAAAGACCGTTTAACCGGCCTTGAACCTAACCAGCGGTTAACCGACTGGCAGCGTGCCGACGTGCTGGCGATAGTGGCTGATTATGAGAAGCGGCTGGGTTACGTCGATATTCTCACTATCGGCCGCTCGGTGCTTTTCTCCGGCAAATGGGTTACAAGTCTGGACGAGCTGCGCAAGCACACGATGTATAACCGCGTAAGACCGGGAGCGTATCAGTGCGACGGCTATCTGGACGGGCTGGAAATAGTTCACATGGACTACCGGAAACTGTTCGAGCGAGAGCGCGGCAACAGCCGGTCATTGTTCGTGCTGGATCCGCCGTATCTTACGACCGAGAACGGAATGTATGAGAACTATTGGAAGCTGACCGACTATCTGAACGTGTTGCGCTTGCTCAAAGGCACGAAATACGTTTATTTCACAAGCGACAAGTCACAGATTGTCGAGCTTTGCCAATGGCTCGCTGCCGAATACCGGGAAGCAGCACCCATGTGGGGCGCGGAAGTGCGCCAGCGCACAAACACGCTGAATTATCAAGCCAAATTTAACGATATGATGATAACGCGACTCTGACGCACCTACAAAGCGCGGAGGCATAGAAAAGCCCCCGGCTTAGTTTGCAGTTTCCTACGACATACAAACGCAATGCACCGAAGCACATAAGCCGGGGGCTGAAAGCCTTTGACTTGTGCTTCGGTGCTTTGCGTCATGTCGTAGGAGTTGCAAAGTTAATAATTTTTAGCCGAATGACCATATATGAAGCCCTGAAATTGAGCGGCTGCATGATTGAACAGCTGGAGAAAGCCGGAGCAAGGCCGAGCGATCACAAATATGTCGGGCTGTTCGAGGGCTACCAGAGAGCGCGGAAACGCGGCGAAAAGGTCAGTTATATTGTCGCCGTTCTGGCCGAGCGTTACAGCGTCAGCGAGCGGAATGTTTACGACATTGTGAAGCGTCTGGTGAGAGACTGCAAAAGCGTTTCACCATGAACAGCCGAGTAAATGCCCCAGAACTCACAGACACGGGCTAAATTCGCACCGAATGACACAAAATAAATATTACGCCATGCTCAGCAAGATATTGCAGCACGGCAAACGACAGAGCAATAAAAAAGGCGACATAATGTATTTGCTCAATGAGCAGCTGCATTTGTCGCCTTTGGACATGCTGGAAATATTCGAGGGACACAACATTGCACGCAAGAAGCTGCGCAACGAATTAAGCCTGTTTATGGCCGGAGAGAGAGACCTGACGAAGTACAGAGAAGCCGGGATAAATTGGTGGGATTATTGCGGCCAAATCCTAATTAACAGTTATCCGACCTATTTTGAAAAGTTGCCGGCTTTGATTGAGCAGATTAACCGGGAAAAACGGAGCAGCAAAAATTATGTGCTGTTCTTAGGATCAACAGGTGCGGAAACCAACCAAGCGCCTTGCTTAAGCCTCATTCAATTCCAGCTAGATGATGGCGAACTCGTTTTGTCAGCCTATCAGAGAAGCAGCGACGCAAACTTAGGTTTGCCAGCTGACATTTACCATTTATATTTGATAGCGCGACAAATTGAAGCGCCTTTGAAGTCTATAACGCTGAATCTGGGAAACGTTCACATTTACGCTAACAACGTAGAGAGAACGTGCGAACTTTTGGCCGGAAATGAAGCTGTGAGGTTTGACCTGAACGTCTGAAACAGGCGCGAAAGTCAGAGCAAACGAAACCAAATTAACTAATACAAAGGTAGAAAATTCTGCTGACTTGACCAAACGAAAAGGCACAAAAATAACGCTGATTTTAAGCCAGTTTCAAAGGCTTTTAATCAGCGTTTAATTGATGTTTAAGCGGTCGAAAGGGCAAGAGAAAAAAGAGAAGTTTTGCTCGTTTCGTTTTGAAAAGCTGCACGTTTCGTTTTCGCGATTATACCAACTCATCGTGTATTTCGGTTGGCGATAGATTACTGAATTTTCTTCCATTGCAGTTGTATATTATGTTGATGAGTTATATTTGACAATCCAAGAGCATGTTTACTCTCAAACAAACTAATTTCATCTCACATTATCAGAGGATGCTTTCTGATTTTTGGTAAAATCATTTAAAAGCAAGCTCTAATACCAGGTTATGCCGTTGCGCAGAGATGACCGCTTGTCGTATTTCACATCGGAGAGTAGAGATGAGTTCACGCTGATATGGAAATTGTATGATTTGTAGGGTCCTACAGGCACAAAACTTGCCCGCATCGTGAAGCAGTGGAGGTCACGGCTGATATTGCAGTTCATATATGCGAGCCTGTGAGTGTTGAAATCATAGCTGGCGCTGAAACTGAAATTCCAGTTTTTGGTCGGACGGATATTGCCTGAAAAACTCAGGTTTTGGGTCACTTTGCCGTCATATTCCATCTTTTTCTTGTTAAATGCGCCGTAACCGTAGCCGATGCTGTAGTTAATCGACAGATTCCAGGGCACATCCCAAGCCATATATCCGTCGGAATTCAGCTTTAGGTCATCTTTGTGTGACTGCTCTTCAGGTGTGCCGTTTTGCGATGACGGTCCGTTAGCCATAGGATCATCGGCATTGTTGCTCCTGTTAGAGTTGTCGGAGTTGTTGGTCTCTTTATCGTCCTTGCGCTTACGCTTGAATGTGTTATTGTTCAGGGTGTACGAGAATGAGGTACCTGTGCTTGACAGGCGACCTATGCCTTTGCCGGCTTTCCAACGCGGTATGTTGACCCTGACCGGATTGCCTGCAGAGTTGAGCTGATAGGTGTAGACGTCCCAAGTGGCGCTGAGATTGAGATTGAAGTTTTTGGTGAGCTTGAGCAGCAGGCTTGTGTTGATATTGCTCCAGTTCATGGAGTCGGCGGCGAAATTATAGCTTTGGCTAATCGAGAAGTTTTCAATCAGCGATATTTTTTTCTCGCCAATGGAGTCATTGTCATCGCGCACCTTCATTTCCAGATTGTTGGCGAGTGAATAGCTCACCGTGCCGCTTTTGCCCTGTCCAGGCACTCCGAAAAGGCTGTTGGGGAAGAGCGAATAAGTATGTTTCTGCATCTGGCCATTCGCATCAGGCATCATATAG
>JAIDJW010000161.1:33954-42340 GCA_029052015.1 Paramuribaculum sp.
TAGCCGAAGAATGGTGAGCCGAAATCAGGCGAGCCGCTGAATGATACCGTCGGAGTCAGTACGTGGCGTATCATCTTTACTTTGTCGCCTAAAAAGGGCAGCGGTTGGAAAAAACCGTATATTTTGGTATCAAACGACAGGCTCGCATTGAAATCCCACACATTGTAGAAGCTATAGCTGGTGTCGCACACCTCCACCGATGCATTCGGATCCCACTGCCTGCGCACTTTGGTTGTGTACATCCTGTCGGTAAGTGATACAGATGGGGTGATGTTTATATACTGAAATGCGTTGAAGGTAGCGGAAATAGGTATGCTGTGACGCATACCGTTGCGCCAGTCCTTAATCAGGCTTTTTTTGAAAAACTGGTCCTGGCTGGCTGTAAGCGAGTTGTTGAACACGCCGTTGTAGGACAGCTTTATTTTCTCATACCATTTTTCGGCGCCAACCTGACGCTTGCGCTTGAAAGGCGCAATCTGCGACATGGATATGGTAATATTGGGAAACGACACCGCAAGAGTGGAGTCCTGTGTGCGCTGGGCAATGCTCGCGGTGGTGGAGAATGACCACTTGGAGCCCGGCGGCCGGTAGGTCATGTTGACTGTGCTGCTCTTGGTGTTCTCGGTAAAAGAGCTGCTGTAGTAGCTGTTGAGGTCGTTGCGCGAATATCCTGCTGTGGTGAAGTTGACCGACGCCGAAAAGTTGAGGTTGGGATTTGCTTTGGCGTCCTGTGAGTGGCTCCAGAGAATCTGGAAGTTGGTGCTCTCTGAGTAGTCCGGCGCGCCTTTGTCGCCAAGTTTTGTCTTGATGTAGCTGAAGTCGAATGAACCGGAATATTTGTAGCGCTTCACATATCCGCTCCGTGCCTTGAGCCCCCATGAGCCTTTGGTGTATATCTCGCCTGTGAGCGCAAGGTCGATGTTGTCGCTTATTGCGAAATAGTAGCCGCCGTCGGCAAGATAGAATCCGCGGTTATAGTCATCGCCGAATGTCGGGAATATTATGCCGCTCGAATACTTTTCAGAGAACGGGAAATATCCGAAAGGTACAGCCAGCGGCAGCGGCAGTCCGGCAAGAACCATGTATGCGGGACCTGTTACGATATCTTTTTTAGGCTTTACTTTGGCTTTAGTGAGCTGGAAGTAGAAGTGAGGGTCGTCATGATTGTCGCAGGTGGTGTATTTGCCGTTTTGCAGAAAAAAAGTGCCGTCGGCATTTTTTTTAGTAACACCTCCGGTCAGGTAGCCTTCGCCCTGCTCGGTGATGACATCTGTTATGATGCCTTTTTCAGTCTCGAAGTTATAGCGCATTGTCTTGGCCTGATACTGTGTGCCTTTGTCTTCAAACACCGGATTGCCGGTCACTTCGCCGGTGGAGTCCGGAGCGCCGACGGCGTAGACAGTATTGGTGGCCATGTCAAGGTCAATCTGTGCGGCATCGATTTTCTGCTCTCCGTAAGTGACGTTGCTGCTGCCATACAGGTATGCATTGTTTCGGCCCACGATAACCATTGAGTCGGAAGCGCTGATATCCACCGATGTGTTTATGTCGGTTTTTACACGCATTATCTTCCGCTTCGGCGCGTAGGAAATGGTGTCAGAGTCAGGTTGCAGACGAGTGCGCTGTCTCTCCCGGGCGGTAAGTGCGGCTGCTGTATCTTTTTGCTCCGCGGCTATGGAGTCGGCGATTATCGCCTCGAGTAGTGCGGAATCAGCGGCTATGGTGTCTGGTAGCTGCTCCGCAGACTCGTTTTTGTGAGAGTACGCGGCAGAAGCTGTGGAAGTAAGAGCCCATAGCAGTGCAATGATCGGTATGATATATTGTTGAGTGTGCCTCAAAAGATGTATCTGCGTAGATTTGTGCACAAAATTAGCAAAATACCCGCAACTAAAGCCAATACGGCGCCAATTATTTCACCATTGACAGAAAAGAAGATGGCACGGGAGTGGTGAAGTTCATCTCCTTGCGAGTAATAGGATGGACAAAGCGCAGTGTCCGGGCATGTAGGGCGAGACGGTGGATAGGGCTGCTTTCGGCGCCGTATCTCCTGTCGCCTGAAATCGGATGACCCATGTCGCTCATATGCACTCGTATCTGGTTTTTGCGGCCGGTGTCGAGTTCCACCTCCATAAGGGCGTATCCTTTGCCGGTGGCGAGAGTGGTGTAGCGCGTCACAGCGAGTTTGCCTTCCTCGGGATTGTCGGTGGAGTACACCTCATGCTGCGAATTTTCTGCGAGATAACTCTTTATCGTGTTCTCCGCAGGGTCCGGAATGCCTTCTACCACAGCTACATACTTGCGGTTTAGCACCATGTTGTTCCAGTTGTGCTGCATGGTGGTTTTAGCCTCCTCATTTTTAGCGAACATCATCAGTCCTGAGGTGTCGCGGTCAAGGCGGTGCACTATGAAAATCTTGTTGGTAGGGTTGCTCCACTTCACATAGTCGCGCAGTATGGAGTATGCGGTGCCGTCCTTTACCTTGTCATTGCCCATCGACAGCAGTCCGTAGCCCTTGTTGACTACGATTATATCATCGTCCTCATACACTATTTTGAGCCGGCGGTGATAAAACACCCTGAATTCGCGGGTGAGGTTTGCCTTTACCTCATCGCCGGGCCGGAGAGGGGTGTCAAACTGGGTCACAGGTGCTCCGTTTACAGCTATCTGGTTGTGTTTAAGCAGCTCCTTGACAGATGTGCGCTTGCGCTGCGGCATGGATTTCATCAGAAATTCCATCAGCGGGCATTCCTCATCGACTCTGTAGGTTTCTATAACGTCCGGTTTCAGGGTGTTGCGCTCTGCTCCGGGCTTGCTGTTGCGTGGCTTTGTCATGATTTTTTGCGTGTGGAGCGTTTGCCTGTGCTCTTTTTAGTTGGTTCGGGCTGCGACTCGATGATTCTCATGCACTCCTCCCGGGTTAGGGTAGCGGGGTCCTCTACGGTTTTGGGTATCTTGTAGTTGGCTTTCTTGTAGGAGATATACACTCCGAAGCGCCCGTTGAGTATCGCCAGCTCAGGCTCATCGTCAAAAGTCTTGAGTATTTTCTTGCTGTCGGCATCGCGTTTGGCGAGAATGAGGTCGCGGGCCTGCTCCGCAGTGATTTCAACAGGTGACAGGTCTTTGGGTATTGACACAAATTTGCCGGCATGACGCACGTAGGGGCCGAAGCGCCCAACAGCCACAGTCATGTCGCTGCCCTCGAACTCGCCGAGATTGCGTGGCAACTCAAAGAGCTTGAGCGCCTCTTCAAGAGTGATGTCAAACACCGACTGGTCCTTGCGCAGCGATGCAAACTGCGGTTTGTCCTCGTCGGCGCTGTCACCGATCTGTACCACCGGTCCGAATCTGCCTATTTTTACGAAAACAGGCTTGCCGCTTGCCGGGTCAGTGCCGAGCAGACGCTCGCCCACCTTATGCTCCAGCCTCATGTCGTTGGCGCGCTCCACCTCGGGATGGAACACATCATAGAATTCCTCTATTTCATTATTCCAGTTGGCTTCGCCCTCAGCTATCTTGTCAAAGCGTGCCTCGACTGATGCGGTGAAGTTGAAATCGAGCACATTGGGGAAATTGTCGGTGAGAAAATCATTGACAATCATGCCGGTGTCGGTGGGTATGAGTTTGCCTTTGTCGGCTCCTGTCGTCTCCGTCTTGGCAGAAGATGTGATTTTGCCGCCGGCAAGGGTAAGTGTTGCGAATTTGCGCTTTTCGCCGGGACGGTCACCTTTTTCCACATAGCCTCGCTGCTGGATAGTGGATATAGTCGGGGCGTAGGTTGACGGACGGCCGATGCCGAGATCCTCCATTTTCTTGACCAGCGAAGCCTCGGTGTAGCGGGGCGGATGCTGGGTGAATCTCTCCTGGGCAACAATGGAAGCGGGTGCGAGTGCCTCGCCCTCTTTCATAGCCGGCAGGGTAGAGGAGTCGCTTCCTTCTGAAGCATCGTCGCTGCTCTCTATATACACCTTCAGAAATCCGTCGAATTTGATAACCTCACCTGTTGCGGTAAATGTCTCGTCAACTGTTGACGGCTTGATGTCCACAATAGTCTTTTCTATCAGGGCGTCAGCCATCTGCGAGGCGACAGTGCGTTTCCAGATAAGCGAGTACAGACGCTTTTCCTGTGTGGTGCCCTCGATGCTGTGTTTGTTGACGTATGTCGGGCGAATGGCTTCGTGAGCCTCCTGTGCGCCTTTGGAGTTGGTGTGGTATTGACGGCGCTTGTAGTATTCCTCGCCCATGTTGTCCTTGATTTCCTTGGCTATGGAATTGAGTGCGAGAGTCGACAGGTTGAGCGAGTCAGTACGCATATAAGTAATGTGTCCAGCCTCATATAGCTTTTGGGCCACCATCATTGTTTGGCTTACAGTAAAGCCGAGCTTGCGCGATGCCTCCTGCTGGAGCGTTGAGGTGGTGAAGGGGGGCGCCGGTGATTTTTTCAGCGGCCGCACAATTATCTCGCCGATTTTGAAAGATGCGTTTTTGCACGCCTCGAGGAGCATGCGTGCGCTCTCCTCGTCCGGAAGCCTTTTTGACAGGTCGGCTTTGACCTCTGCTCCGTCAGGCGTGGTGAAAACAGCGCTGACTCTGAAATATGGAGCCGAATCAAACGCCTTGATTTCATTCTCGCGCTCCACAATGAGCCTCACCGCCACGCTCTGCACGCGTCCGGCAGAGAGAGCGGGCTTGATTTTCTTCCACAGCACAGGTGAAAGCTCGAAGCCTACAATGCGGTCAAGCACACGCCGTGCCTGCTGCGCGTCGACAAGATTGAGGTCGATGTCGCGCGGATTCTCTATAGCGTTGAGTATCGCCTCCTTGGTGATTTCGTGAAAAACTATGCGCTTGGTGTTTTCCGGCTTGAGTCCGAGCACCTTGTAGAGATGCCAGGCAATAGCCTCTCCCTCGCGGTCTTCATCGCTTGCGAGCCACACTGTATCAGCGTTTTCAGAAGCTTTGCGCAAATCGCGCACAAGGTTTTTCTTATCGTCAGGAATCTCGTATAACGGTGTGAATTCCTTACCCTTCTCTATACTGAAGCTCTTTTTCGATAAGTCACGGATGTGGCCATAGCTCGACATGACTTTATAGTCTTTGCCGAGAAATTTTTCGATGGTCTTTGCCTTGGCAGGCGACTCTACAATGACAAGGTTTTTTATCATCTTTGCTGCGATTTTTTAGACACGCTCTGAATATTCACGCGACAAAATTAGAAAAAGAAATCTATTTTGATGCCAGAGGCGCTGAAAAACATAATAAAAACAGTTCTTTTTCAATAACACCCGCTCCCCGCAAAAGGATGCGCCTCCCTCTCCCTCCGCCTCGCAATCATGCCGTTGGCGGCTTCCACGCTCACGGTTGTGCCGTCATTGAGCGATTCTGCGATGCCTTGTGCGCTGTGGAGCAGCGCCCTGTCTATGTGTGATAGGCTTTGCCGCTTTTAATGACCAACAAACACGTTGCTCCGCAGCGCGATTACTCAAATTATTATATAAAAGTGCAGACGGATGAATAAAAAGCGATTTTGGAGACTCCCCCTCCTAAGACTAAAACAACTTCCCCCGGTTTGATTTATATTCCCCGACGTGTATTAGTTTTTTCCGAAGCGGATTTGTAGAGTGGCCGAGCATCCGTCGAATGTCTCTTCCAGAATTTCTGTAACTCCGTCACCGATTTCAACACGACTGAGTTTAGCACAATTTTTGAAGGCACCTTTACCGAGTTTGACAACCGAATTGGGGACAATGCTATAGGGAGATGCTTCGCACAATCCTATTATAGTGCTGTTTGCGAAAGCATAGTCTCCTATTTCCATGATTGATTCAGGAACGTTGATGTATTGCGCGTTGCATCCATTCAGTGCATTATCACCAATTTTGTCTACGGTGTAGTTCACGCCATTGTAGGTGAATTTCTCGGGTATTTTGAGAGCGGTGTAGAACATTCCTGCATTGGAAGCGATTTTTGCGAGTATGGGACTCCAGCAGTTGTACATAGCTTGATTGTAGAGACCCTGCCAGCCAGGAAACGAGAAGCTATAGACATTGGTTGAATCGAACTGCTCATCCAATGTAGACCCTTCAGCAGAGTGCGGATAGGTGATTGTGGCAGTTTGGTCCTCGGGATTGATGATAAACCACCAGTTGGTTGTTGTCCTTTTTGCTGAAGTTGAATTGTACGCAGAAATATGTGTTTGCGATATTGGTACTTTTACGACTTCCAGAGCCATGCTTTGGAATGTAATGCTGCATACTATGGCGGCGGTTAATAAATAATTACGTTTTCTCATAAAATTGATATTTAAAAGTGATTAATTAGTCCTAAGATAATTGATGCTTTAAACACATCAGTAACTCTCGGTTTACTGCGGTGTTATTTGATGTCTTTTGTTTTCATCCTCAGCCGTTTGTTTTCAAACAAAATCATTCGAATTAATATCAAAAAACGTTTGCAGATAATTTTTGCGAGTTACTTATTGTTTTTCTTTTACACCTCTAACCTGTCTTCCTGCTGATGACCAGGTATTTCCAGTTGCCCTGGCGTCGCTGCCTCCCATCTGCATAGTACTGCCGTTAGCAGCCAATAATGGTGCTGGGTTAACTATAAAACTACCGGTTACATTATAAAATGAACCGATTATAAAAGTATTTTCTCCATGGCGCAGGGCTGAGACATCAGAGGTCCACACGGTCATGGTTTGTCCGAATAAACTTTGTGTAAATGGATAGAAATAGGCATAGTCCAAATACTCGTTAGCGAATGGCTGACCGTTCACTTCTTCGTACACTCCATAGTAGTTACTCATTATGAATCCTCCATTGTCAAAGACCACGGTCGCTCTACCTATTCTATTAGATAAGAATGGCATTGCTGGGAAATGCAGATTGTAATCCATGAAAGAATACATACCAAAACGGTAATCACCAGTCGATGAGTTAAGATTGTCGAAGGCACGGTTTGGTGGCACCATAAATCCGGGCGGGCAAGGGTCATACACTGTTTTTATAGGTACTCTGTCGCCCTGCTCGTGCGATAGATAGCCCAATCCGTCCTGATTTATACACCAGAGGTCATCGTATCGGGTATAATTAGCGTATGTTCCTAATGGGCCGGCACCGTTAGGCACGCCACCAGGCCAGACTCCTGATGCATTCCATAATTCTTTTTTTAGTGGCACAGGCCCTGGTCGGTAAATTCCATCTCGGTTTCCTGTCCACCATGTAGCGTAATATGTATTTGTAGTTGCGCCCTCATTGATTTCAGGTTGAACAGCTGGTCCGTAATCAGTCATTATAGTGTCCATACGCCAAGACAGATTATAAAATGTAGGGATAGCCCAGGGTACCTTTACGCTCTCGCCTGGCGTAAAGTTTTTAAAGAAATAATACCCTTGCCTTAAAGTATATTCATCTCCATTATTGCCATGCGTAGTCAGCAATAGGTTATTATATAGACCACGAATATTAATCTTATTCTTATCACCATGCACGGTTCTCATCAAAGGGTCTTTGCGTCCCCAGTTATAATTTGGAGCGAAGCCCGAAGATGTTCTTATATACTTGTCTTGGGTGATGCGGTAGCGGTTTTTGGTGATGTACAGTCCCGACTCTTCCTCATGCTGGTCGCTCTGATATTTGGATTTGCGGCGCTGCTGTGCAGGCTTCCAGTAGATTGCTCGCGCGGCGGTATAGCCGTTGCCGTCATTGGTGTGCCAGCCGAGGTTCGCAGTCATGAATTCAAATGTTTCGCCGGTGCGGGTCGGCACAGTGCAGATTGCCCCCTTGTCCTTATAGGGGTTGAGGTATGTCAGCCAGAGGTGCCAGCTCCACATTATGTCGCCGTTGGTGTCACGGATCACCACCACTGTGCTGCCCTGGTCAATGAATTCCGGGTCAACGTATATGGTGAGGTAGTCGTCGCTGAGGTGCACAAGCTGCACCGCGTGCTGGTTGAAAGTGCTCATTATTGCCGCGTCATGGATTGTGGCGCCGCAGTTTTTGATATAGGCGTTGTCAATGGCATTGCCGAGATGGTTCTGGAAAGATGGGCTGCCATATTTCATAGGTGCATCCGTAGAGTGCCAGCAGATAGGGTTGACGGCTCCATTCTTTATGGCGTTGCCGTAAACGAGCGGTATGTTATAGTAGCCGGGACCGTTGATCATATAGCAGTTGGCGGTGGAGATGGTTGCCGAGGGGTCGTTGTTCCATATTCCTGCAAGATTGACCGGGTCGGCTTCAGTGCCAACGAAGGGGGCGGCGCGGAGGGTCTTGAAAGCTGGGGTGTTGAGCAGCGCTCCCTGAGGCATAACCTGCACATGGCCGCAGCACACTGAGTCCTCGTGATTCCTGGCAAAATCCTCGGCATCCTTGAAGGTGAACGAGCC
>JAIDJW010000162.1 GCA_029052015.1 Paramuribaculum sp.
GCTCTCTGATACTTGGGAGCGGGATATTTGATAAAATCGAATGCATACTCGCAGCCTTTAGCATCAAGCGTATTGCCTGTGCGGGCATCTTTCAGTTTGACTGTAGCTCCTATATCACCGGCACAAAGTTTGTCGACCGGAGTCTTTATCTGACCGCAAACGCAGAAAATCTGTGCGATTCTCTCCTTGCTTCCGCGGCTAACGTTGTCAAGATCGACACCGGGAGTGAGTGTGCCGCTCATAACTTTGAAATAGCTGACCTCACCGATATGTGGTTCGACAGTAGTCTTGAACATATATAGACTCAGAGGACCGTTGCTGTCAGGCTTTACTTCTACACCGGAGCTGTCTTTCGGAGCGGGCATATCCTCCACGAATGGCACCACATTGCCGAGGAATTCCATCATGCGGCGCACGCCCATGTCCTTGAGCGCGCTGACGCAGAATACCGGGAACACAGAGCGGTCAACAAGTCCCTTGCGGATGCCTTCGCGCATTTCATCCTCTGAAAGATGCCCCTGCTCGAAGAATTTTTCCATAAGAGTCTCGTCATTCTCTGCTGCAGCCTCAACCAACTGCTGGTGGAGTTCTTTCGCACGCTCCATCTCCTCAGCGGGAATATCCTCGATTGTCGGCACACCGCCATCCGGTCCCCATGAATACTTTTTCATAAGGAGCACGTCGATCATGGCATTGAAACCGGGACCGGCATTCAGCGGATACTGGATAGTCACGACCTTGTTGCCGAATATTTCGCGCATCTGCTCTATGACGTTCTCATAGTCGGCTTTTTCGCCGTCAAGCTGGTTGAGCGCGAATATAACCGGTTTTTTTAGCGAGGCGCAAGTGCGGAAAATATTCTGTGTGCCAACCTCCACGCCGTACTGGGCGTCAATCAGTATCACACCGGTATCAGTGACATTGAGTGCCGTGATAGCGTTGCCAACAAAGTCATCAGCTCCCGGGCAGTCTATCACATTGAGCTTCTTGCCGAGGAATTCGGCATAAAATATAGTTGAGAATACCGAGTAACCGTATTCTTTTTCCACCGGGAAATAGTCGCTCACAGTGTTGTTGGCTTCAACTGTTCCGCGGCGTTTTATAACTCCACACTCGTAGAGCATAGCCTCGGCGAGTGTGGTTTTACCCGAGCCCTTGCTTCCGAGCAGGGCGATGTTTTTGATTTCGTTGGTCTGATAAATCTTCATGTTATTAGAATATTAATGTATTTATTTTATTGTCCGCTGGCGTTGGAGAGAGGAATATCGCCATATCGGGCGCAAATTAGCGAAAAAAACTTTTCCATAGCTATATCTGAGATATGTTTCACAACATATTTTATTTCACAGAATCTCTTTGAGAGACCGAAATACTATTTTTAATGCAGTTTAAACCCGAAAAATGATGTTTTGGCATTATATTTGCATAGTAATTGGTCAAAAGAAAATGATATGAGCGATAGCGAACATAAGATAGTTACTGTAGGACAGATTGATATTGACCTGAAAAAATTCCATAAAAAGCCTGATTATTCGGCGCTCCCACTGTTGCCAACGCGCGATTTCGTACTCTTTCCCGGGGTGACATTTCCCGTTCAGTTAGGACGTGAGGCAACTCTTGCGCTTGCAAAAGCGGCGGAGAAAGAGGGATTTCCCATAGGGGTGGTGTGTCAGAAAGATGCATCCGTTGAGATACCCGGCTTCGGTGATATTCATGATATAGGAGTGGTAGCCGATGTTCTTAATGTTTTTGAACTTCCAGGTGCCGCAACCACAGCTATCCTGCGCGCGCGCAAGCGTATAAGAATTGAGAGTCCGGCAATGTCGGAATTTCCCATACATCCAAATATCCTTTATGCCAAAGTCAAGGAACTCCGCGAACAGAAACCGTCAGACAGCAATGATATAGAGCTGAATGTCATTGCTTCGCAGGTCAAGGACAGCATCCTAAACCTGATGAAACACAGCGCGGATGTGCCGAAAGAGGTTGTTGTCAACGTCAATGACATTGATGACCCTGCTCTGGCTATCAATATGGGAGCAACCCACGCTCCTATCAGTCCGGCAAAGCGTCAGGAGATTCTTGAAGAGAATTCCTTGACCAAAAGAGGCCTGATGCTCTTGAGTCAGCTCAGACAGCATGAGGAAATGCTTAAAATAATACAGGATGTTGCGGAGCGCACACGCGGCGCTCTATCTGACCAGCAGCGCAATGCATTCCTGCAACAACAATATGAGTCGCTGCGCAAAGAGCTATATGGAGATGAGGGTCCTGAGGCCGATCTTGCAAAACTTCAGGAGCAGGCTAAAAATTTATCTTTGCCCGACGATGTGCGCGCGGTTTTTGACCGCGAGTGCGCCAAGCTGGGACGACTCGCGCCCCAAAGCCCAGACTATTCAGTGCTCCTCTCCTACCTGGAGCTTCTGCTGGAACTGCCATGGGGAAAATTCGACCCCACCACCGAAGATATCGCAAAAGCCGCTGAGGTACTCGATGCCGACCATTATGGCCTTGAAAAGGTTAAAGAACGAGTTCTTGAACAGATAGCCCTGATGATAAACGCTCCCGAAGCGCACGCACCGATACTTTGTCTTGTCGGAGCTCCGGGTGTGGGCAAAACATCTCTCGGGCAGTCCATCGCCACCGCACTCGGACGTAAATATCGCCGGGTGGCGCTTGGAGGTCTGCACGATGAGGCTGAGATAAGAGGTCACAGACGCACTTATATCGGAGCGATGCCGGGCCGCATAGTCGATGCCTTAAGGAGGGCCGGCAGCGCGAATCCAGTAATGCTTCTCGACGAGATAGATAAGGTCGGTTCCGATTTCAGAGGTGACCCCAGTGCGGCTTTACTTGAGGTTCTTGATCCGGAACAAAACAGTCATTTCCATGACAATTACGTCGATGTTGATTTTGACTTGTCCAAAGTGCTCTTCATCGCTACTGCCAACACCTTGTCATCTATACCCGCGCCGCTTATCGACAGAATGGAAATTATAGACATTTCCGGATATCTTCCTGAAGAAAAAATAGAGATTGCGACGCGGCACCTCCTGCCCAGACTGATCAACGATGCCGGTCTGAAAAAGACAGAACTCAAACTTGATGCCGATACCATAGGCGCATTAATCGAGGAATACACTTCCGAGAGCGGAGTGAGACAGCTTGAAAAGAAACTTGCCGGTGTTGTTCGCAAAACCGTACTTGCAAAAGTGTCTGGAAAAACATGGCACAAGCGTCTGCGTCCGTCGCACCTGACAGAGCTTCTCGGTCCTGCTCCTTTCATGCGTGAGAAATATGAGGGTAACGATTATCCCGGAGTTGTGACCGGTCTTGCATGGACAGCCGCCGGCGGATGCACTCTGTGTGTGGAGACATCGCTTTCTGCCGGAAAAGGCGACAAGCTTGTGCTTACCGGCAATCTCGGCGATGTGATGAAAGAATCGGCGAGCATAGCGCTTCAGCATGTACGCGCCAACGCACAGGCACTCGGCATAGACCCGGCTGTTTTTGAAAACACCACAGTGCATATCCATGTGCCGGAAGGAGCAATCCCCAAGGATGGTCCGAGCGCAGGAATCACAATGGCAACATCAATTATGTCGGCCTTTACCAAACGAAAGATAAAGGAACGCATAGCCATGACCGGCGAGCTGACTCTACGGGGCAAAGTGCTTCCCATCGGTGGAGTCAAGGAAAAGCTTCTCGCAGCAAAGCGCGCGGGCATAACTACCGTTCTTCTGCCGGAGGCCAACCGAAAGGATGCCCTCGATATTCCCGAGCGTTATCTCACCGGACTGACAATTCATTATGTGTCGGACATTAAGGATGTTTTCAATCTCGCTATAGAGTCGTGAGAGTTTTCCGGGCATTTCTTCTGACATCTGTCATCGTATTTGCCGCAGCAGCGGCATTTGCGCAAAACACTACTTTCGCCTTTGCCGGTGACATAATGATGGGAACTACTTTTCCGGATGATTCCCGTGATAGCTTTCTGCCAAAGAATGATGGTAAAGCTCTTTTTGATGATGTCAGAGAGATAATACAGAAAGCCAATGTAGCCGCAGGCAATCTCGAGGGTGTGTTCATGGAGCCCGGAGGCAAATCGAAACGGTGTTCCGACTCCACGATATGCTATGTTTTCAGAATGCCTCCGCACTACGTGCGCAATCTAAAGGATACAGGCTTTGATTTTATGTCTATAGCCAACAATCATGTAAATGATTTCGGCACAGAAGGCATGAAAACCACTTTCGCAACTCTTTCCGGGGCCGGCATAGCAGCCGCGGGGCTTAACAGGATTGCCGAGACCGCCATCATAAAGCGTAATGGCAAAAGAATCGGGTTTACGGCCTTCAGCCCTTCTGCCGGCACATTAAGCATTCTCGACATAAAAAATGCGAAGCGCATAGTCAGCCGGCTTGACAGCATCTGTGATCTGGTTGTGGTATCTTTTCACGGAGGCGCAGAAGGAGCGAAAACCTCACATGTGCCCCACGCAATGGAGGAGGCATTCGGCTACAAACGAGGAAACGTTGAAGCGTTTGCCCGCGCTGTTGTCGATGCCGGCGCCGATATTGTTTACGGTCACGGTCCACATGTGGTGCGCGCCATAGAAATCTACAAGGGGCATATAATAATGTATAGTCTCGGCAACTTCTGCACGCCATATCGTGTCAGCCTTGCCGGAATTTGCGGATATGCGCCTCTTGTTACCGTTGAAGTCAATGACGCGGGTAAATTAGTGAAAGGCAGGATTCATCCTTTTGTCCAGAAAAGAGGTTTGGGACCGATAAAGGACAATACTGGCAAAGTAATCAACCGGATACGCGAGCTCAGCAAGGCGGATTTTCCATCCACATGCCCCAGAATTGAAGACAACGGCGTTATCCTGCCACGTAATTAGTGCCGCCCCGTTGCACAATAGGAGCCTATTGCATATCTTTGCAAAAATTTAATATTTAAGCTATGACAAAAATCGGAAGTGTATGCACACCAGTAGGGCGCAAGGCTCTGCTTCTTGGCAGCGGCGAGCTCGGCAAAGAGGTTGCAATCGAGCTCCAGCGCTATGGAGTGGAAGTAATCGCCTGTGACAGATATGAAGGTGCTCCTGCCATGCAGGTCGCTCACCGCAGCCATGTTTTCAATATGCTTGACGGAGCTGGATTGCGCCGAATTATCGAGCTTGAGCGTCCCGACCATATCATTCCCGAAGTCGAGGCTATCGCTACTCCGGTGCTTAAGGAGCTTGAGGCTGAGGGTTACCATGTGACCCCTACCGCCAATGCTGCATGGCTGACCATGAACCGTGAGGGCATACGCCGTCTTGCTGCCGAAGAACTTGGCGTGAAGACCTCCCCTTATCGTTTCGCATCAGATTTTGAAGAGTTCAAAAAAGCTGTTGAAGAAGTCGGCATACCATGTGTTGTAAAACCAATCATGAGTTCAAGCGGTCATGGTCAGAGTGTCATAAAAACAACTGATGATATCGACAATGCCTGGACAATAGCTCAGGAAGGCGGACGTGCAGGAGCAGGAAGAGTGATTGTTGAAGGATTTGTGGATTTCGACTATGAAATCACGCTCCTCACAGTGCGCAGCTGCAGCGGCACATGTTTCTGCGAGCCTGTAGGTCATATCCAGATTGACGGTGACTACCGTTACTCCTGGCAACCGCAGCCTATGACACCTTCTGCAATCGAAAAAGCGCGCGAAATAGCAAAGAAAGTCACCGACGCTCTCAGCGGTTACGGCATTTTCGGAGTAGAACTGTTTGTCAAAGGCGACGAGGTTATTTTCAGCGAGGTATCCCCCCGTCCCCACGACACCGGCATGGTGACTATGATTTCGCAGGACATGAGCGAATTCGGACTTCATGCCCGCGCGTTGCTCGGTTTGCCTGTGCCAGACATCCGCTTTTACGGTCCTTCTGCATCAAGAGCCGTTGTTGTCGAAGGAGATACAGACAAAATTGAAATGGATTGCCTTGAAAAGGTGCTTGAAGAGCCCGGCGTGCAGATGCGAATCTTCGGCAAACCTGAAGTGAAGGGCCATCGCCGCATGGGTGTTATCCTTGCGACAGCCGATACACTTGAGGAAGCGCGCGCTAAAGCTGACAGAGCATACAACAAACTTGTTGTCAACGTACTCCCCCGATAAATAATTCTATAACATATATAATGCCGGATAAGAAAGTGACTATTCTTATCCGGCATTGTTTTTACAAGTCCTGCAATCAATCTTGAATGCTGAAGCTGATAATAGAGTAATTGGTGTTGTCAGACGGTGCCTCTTCAGTTTGCGGTGCGTTGTCTTCACTGACAATGCCATACCACTTGCCATCTTTGGCAAAAAGACGCTCAACGGTAACAGTCTTGTCATTATCGCCCTTAACCGTCATGCGGCTCGGCACAGAAAGATCTTCATACTTGCTGCGAGAAATCAGTTGGCCGGTTGTCAAATCATAAAGGTCGGAAGTCTTGGCTGCGTCAAACATGGTTGTGAGCAGCATTTTGTTGTCGTCGATTCTCACATTTCTCACAAGCATATACGGTCTCAGAATCTCTATTTCGCTCTCACCCGAATTCATTATCTTCTCCATTATTTTGTTGTCATCATCGGGAGTTATGGAGCAGCCGGGGCGTGAAAGGATTGCAACAGGCTGGAGTTTACCGGGTTGAAGAGTGTAAAGTGTATCGGCAATCATCATCACTCCGTCTTTGCCGGCATTAGCCCACACAGTAGAGAAGTTTCCGCCGATGAATCCCGGCACACTGATAGAGTCGATGCGGTTGAAATCAGCATCATACTGATATATATTCAGCCCGTCGGGTGAAGGATACGCAAAATTTATCGCAGTCTCCACACTTCCAATCGGTTCTATCATGGAAGGGGGCGAAGTCCGCTCGATAGTGCGCACAAGGGTGTCGCCGGCAAGTGAATACACGTTTACTCTCGGGCTGTCGAAGTTGGGAATTATCGCAGCGTTGGTTTTGCCGTCGGCAAAAGCTCCAAGAATCATGCGATACTCTCCGGGGCCTTGCCCGCGATGAGAAATCTGACCCAGATAGCTGCCATCGCTGACATTGAACATGAGCAGACGTGACACCTGCGGATTTGACTCCAGAAGAATCATTGTGTCGCCTATTACATCAAGAATCTCGGCTTTTGAGAAGAATGCGTCGGTTGTGTCTCCGGAGAGCTGAGTAATGGTAAACCCCGTTGCTTTTGCCGGCAGCGATGTGGGCTCGTCGCGGTTTTCCGCAAGATTGATGTT
The DNA here is from genome assembly GCA_029052015.1 of Paramuribaculum sp. Lineage (GTDB taxonomy): Bacteria > Bacteroidota > Bacteroidia > Bacteroidales > Muribaculaceae > Paramuribaculum. The sequence goes on from JAIDJW010000162.1 coordinate 7,277, forward strand.
GATCGGCTGACCGTCAGAAACAGACCGGCGTCCTGCGCACGAAGTCAGCACAGCCGTAATCATAAAAAAAAGAAAATACCTCATAATTGATTAGTTAGCAATATATTTAGGTAAAATGATTTACGCGAATAATGCCCGGAATGCCTCTTCAACCTTGGCTACTTCGACTATCTCCATTGTATCTGCTGATATATCTGCACCCTTGAGGCTGCCCGAAGGCACAAGCATACGTTTCATGCCGAGTTTCTGTGCTTCCTTGACCCGTTGCTCCATCTTCATGACGGGACGGATTTCACCCGACAGCCCGACTTCGCCCGCCATACACACATCGGCAGGCACACTCATGTCGACATTGCTTGACAGAATGGCGCATATTACCGCCAAATCAAGCGCAGGGTCGTTTACTTTTATACCTCCGGCAATGTTGAGGAACACATCTTTTTGCGCGAGTTTGAAACCGACTCTCTTTTCAAGCACAGCGAGCAGCATATTCATTCTCTTGGCGTCAAAACCGGTGACCGAACGCTGGGGAGTGCCGTATGCGGCGGTGCTCACAAGAGCCTGCACCTCTATCATCAGCGACCGGATTCCTTCCATCGCCACGCCGATTGTCGTGCCGCTCAGCTCTTCGCGCGAATGGCTGAGCAATATTTCCGACGGGTTCGTCACTTCCCTGAGCCCTTGCCGACACATTTCATATATTCCGATTTCAGAGGTACTTCCGAAACGGTTTTTAATAGAGCGCAGAATACGGTACATATAGTTGCGGTCGCCCTCAAACTGCAGCACTGTGTCGACAATATGCTCAAGCACTTTAGGACCGGCAATGCTGCCCTCCTTATTTATATGTCCGATGAGCAGCACCGGCACGCCGCTCTCCTTGGCATAGCGCAGAAGCCGCGCCGAGCACTCCCTCACCTGCCCAACACTGCCTGCGGGCGACTCAAGGTCATCGCTGGCGATAGTCTGTATAGAATCGACAATCAGCATGCCGGGTGCGGTGCTTTCGATATGCTCGAATATGGTGTCGAGAGATGTTTCACACACTATATATACATTATCGCTCACACGACCGAGACGGTCAGCTCTCATGCGCAATTGCGCCGCACTCTCCTCACCGCTGACATATAATATCTTCCGGCTCTTTATGGAAAGAGTGTTCTGGAGCACAAGTGTGGATTTTCCTATACCCGGCTCGCCTCCGATGAGCACCATGGAGCCCGGCACAAGACCGCCTCCAAGCACTCGGTTGAGCTCTTTGCTCGGCATGATGATTCTCGGCAGGTCGGCTGTTTCTATCTCACTGACCTTTTGCGGCTGCGATTTCATGCCGCTTCCGAGCAATGACCGTGATTTTGACTGTTTTGCGGGAGCTTTCTCCTCAACCATTGTATTCCATGCGCCGCAACTCGGGCATCGCCCCTCCCATTTGGGGGAATCGGCGCCACATTCGGTGCAATACCATACTGATTTTGTCTTTGTCTTAGCCATTGCGATATACTCTCCTTCTGATTTCGGCAAGCGCGATGGATGTAGCCATGCCGACGTTTAGCGATTCACTGGTGGAAGCATCAGCCGGATAGGACGGTATGAGCAGCCTTTTGGTCACAAGCGCTCCGACATCCTCGCCTATTCCCCTGCCTTCATTTCCCATTACGAGAATACCGGCCTCAGGCAATTCAGATGTATAAATATTCTCTCCGTCGAGAAATGTACCCATAACCGGCAGCTTGCAGCTTTGAATCATGGCAGGGAGATTTCCGCGAAATATTTCCACTCTTGATATGGCACCCATCGTAGCCATGACAGTTTTGGGTGAGAAAGCATCGGCACACGTTTCCGAGCAAAGAATCTGACGGACTCCGAACCAGTCGGCGGCTCTGATTATCGTGCCGAGATTTCCCGGGTCCTGTACCCCGTCAAGAGCCAAAAGCAGATTTCCTGCCGTTGACTCCGGCGAGAGATTCCATTCAGGCAATGAATACACGGCAATTACCTGCGGGGGGGTGGAGAGCGAAGTCATGCGCTCCATATCACGCGGCGACGCCATCACTATTTCGTGATTAAAAGAGCCTATTATATCCTCGTGCTCTCCGAGCCATGCTGGCGTGGCTACAAGATGACGCAGTTCAAAAGAGTGTAGCGTGTCAAGGACACATTTTGTGCCTTCCGCCACAAACACGCCTTGCTCTCGCCTATGCTTTGCCGACGACAAAGCCGCTATGTTCTTGCGTAAACCTGAAGTGAGTTCCATACATTGCAAAATTAATCAATATTTCGATAATTCTGTGTAAATTTGCAAACTCAAACAACACATATAAATTTAATGTCGCAGTTAACTGATGAAATAAACCGCAGACGCACGTTTGCAATCATATCCCACCCTGACGCAGGCAAGACCACCCTTACAGAAAAGCTTCTGCTTTTCGGAGGTGCAATACACATTGCCGGAGCTGTGAAGTCGAACAAAATTAAAAAGACCGCTACCAGCGACTGGATGGAGATAGAGAAACAGAGAGGTATTTCGGTAGCCACTTCTGTAATGGGTTTTGAATACGACGGCTATAAAATAAATATCCTTGACACTCCCGGTCACCAGGATTTTGCCGAAGACACTTTCCGTACACTCACTGCGGTAGACAGCGTCATAATCGTTGTCGATGTTGCCAAAGGCGTTGAGCAGCAGACACGCCGCCTCATGGAAGTGTGTCGTATGCGCAACACTCCGGTGATTATATTTGTAAACAAACTCGACCGTGAAGGCCGAGACCCGTTCGATATTCTTGACGAACTTGAGCAGGAACTGCACATCAGTGTGCGTCCGCTTTCATGGCCGATAAATATAGGCGCGAAGTTTAAAGGCGTATATAATATCCACGAACATTCTCTCGACCTTTTCACTCCCGACAAGCAGAAGGTGACCGAGCGAGTGGAAATTGACTCTCTTAACGATTCACGCATTGACGAGGCTGTGGGAGAACATGATGCCGCGAAGCTGCGCGAAGACCTGGAGCTTATCGAAGGAGTGTATCCCGAATTTGACGAAAAAGAGTATCTCGCAGGCAAAGTTGCTCCCGTATTCTTCGGATCTGCGCTCAACACTTTCGGAGTCAAAGAGCTTCTTGACTGTTTCGTGAAAATCGCGCCGAGTCCGCGCCCGATTGTCGCCGAAGAGCGTGAAGTCAAGCCGGAAGAGGATGGTTTCAGTGGATTTGTGTTTAAAATCCATGCGAACATGGATCCCAACCACCGCTCCTGCATAGCATTTGTAAAGGTGTGCTCCGGCAAATTCGAGCGAAATGCGCCTTACCGTCACATCCGCTCCGGCAAAGTAATGAAATTCGCAGCGCCGACAGCATTTATGGCCCAGCGCAAGAATATAGTCGATGAGGCATTTCCGGGCGATATCATCGGTATTCCTGACACAGGCAATTTCAAGATCGGCGACACCCTCACCACATCCGAGACACTGCATTTCAAGGGTCTGCCAAGCTTCTCTCCCGAAATGTTCAAGTATATCGAGAACACCGACCCGATGAAAGCCAAGCAACTTGAAAAAGGCATACAGCAGCTTATGGACGAAGGCGTTGCACAGCTGTTTGTCAATCAATTCAACGGCCGCAAGCTCATCGGCACAGTCGGACAGCTTCAGTTCGAGGTCATCCAGTACCGCTTGCTCCACGAGTATGGAGCACAATGCCGCTGGGAACCGATCTCGCTCTATAAAGCCTGCTGGATAGAAAGCTCCAATGCGGCGGCTCTTGACAACTTCAAGAAGAGAAAGCACCAGTTCATGGCGGTTGACCGCGAAGGCAGGGATGTTTTCCTTGCAGATTCATCATACGTGCTGCAAATGGCACAGAATGATTATCCCGATATCAAGTTCCACTTCACAAGTGAATATTAAATAAGATGAAAGTAATGAAGTTTGGCGGCACCTCTGTAGGCACGGTCCAAAGCCTGCAGTCGGTGAAGTCAATAGTTGAGGCGGAGAAGACTCCGGTAATAATAGTGGTGTCCGCACTCGGCGGAGTCACCGATATGCTTATTGCCACGGCAAAATCAGCGGCAGCAGGCAACACGGATGAATATCTTGCTACGTTTGATAAAATCCGTAAGCGCCATGATGACGTGATAGAAGGCATGGTGCCCGCACACGCCATAGCCGATGTGAGCCGTCGGGCATCTGAAATGCTTGACGAACTCGGCAATATTTTTAAAGGTGTCAGTCTGCTCGGAGATCTGTCGTCACGTTCACTTGACATCATCGTGAGCTATGGCGAGCGGATGTCGAGCATGATAATCAGCAACATCATTGCAGGCGCAAAGCTTTTTGACTCGCGCAGTTTCATAAAAACAGTTGACCAGTTCGGAAAGCATGTACTGGACCCCTCGACAACAGCTCTTGTCGAAAAGACTTTCGGCAATCTTGACTTTGAAGTGGCGGTAGTGCCCGGATTCATTTCATCTGACATCAACAACGGCGATGTCACCAATCTCGGACGTGGCGGCAGCGACTATACGGCAGCGATACTTGCAGCTGCACTCAATGCGGGTGTGCTTGAGATATGGACAGATGTCGACGGATTCATGACCGCAGACCCGAGAGTGATCAGCAATACATATGTTATCGACCACCTCACATTTGTCGAGGCGATGGAGCTTTGCAATTTCGGAGCCAAAGTAATCTATCCGCCTACAATCTATCCGGTATTCCATAAGAATATACCGATTCTCATCAAGAATACTTTTAATCCGACAGCCCCGGGAACTCTTATTTCCGCATCACGCGAGCAGGAGCAGGAGCCCTGCTGTAACGGCAAAGCAATCAAGGGCATATCTTCTATAAGCGACACCTGCCTAATCACAGTGAGTGGTCTCGGCATGGTAGGTATCGTCGGTGTGAACGCAAGAATTTTCAATGCCATGGCAAAGGAGGGGGTTAGCGTATTCCTTGTGTCACAGGCTTCGAGTGAAAACACCACATCCTTTGCCGTACGCAATGAGGACGCGCAGCGTGCGGTAGACGCTCTTGAACGCGAATTCGCGCAGGAACTCGTGTCCGGTGAATTCAATCCGATTCACGCCGAACACAATCTCGCCACCGTAGCCATAGTGGGTGAGAATATGCGCCATGCGGCAGGGGTTGCAGGACGCCTCTTCAACACTCTCGGACGCAACGGCATCAATGTAAAGGCTTGTGCTCAGGGAGCATCGGAAACCAATATATCATTCGTAATTAAATTATCAGACCAGAGAAAAGCACTGAATGTAATCCACGACAGTTTTTTTCTCTCTGACACCCAAGTGCTTAATCTTTTCATAACCGGAATTGGCAACATTGGGCGTCACCTGCTTCAGCAGCTTGCCCAGCAGCAGGAGAAACTTCTCCGCGAAAAGGCTCTGAAGCTAAAGGTTGTGGGCATTGCCAATTCCAAAAAAGCTATCTTTGACCGCGAAGGCATAGAACTGAGCGATTTCAGACAGCGGCTGGAGAGGGAGGGTCTACCCTCCTCTCCCGAGTTTATCGCCGACGAGGTGATAAGCATGAATATATTCAACAGCGTGTTTGTTGACTGCACATCAAGTGCGGATATTGCCGGACTATACGACAGATTGCTAAGCCACAACGTAAATGTGGTTGCAGCCAACAAAATAGCGGCATCCGGTAGTTACGACCATTACGCCAGGCTTAAGAGCATAGCCAGGACAAAGGATGTCAAATATCTTTTTGAGACGAATGTCGGAGCGGGACTTCCTATTATAAATACGATTAATTCCCTTATAAACTCCGGTGATAAAATCATACGCATTGAAGCGGTTCTCTCCGGCACTCTCAACTTCATTTTCAACGCATTGAGCGAAAGCATGCCTTTCAGCAGCGCTGTCAAAGGAGCTATGGAGGCCGGCTATAGCGAGCCCGATCCCCGTATAGACCTGAGCGGCAAGGATGTGATGCGCAAACTCGTCATACTCGCACGCGAGGCTGGCTACCGCATCGAACTTGAGGATGTGGTCCAGTCACCGCTACTGCCGGAAGAAATGCTAAAGGGTGATGTCAGCGATTTTCTTGAACAGGTGATGCGCATAGATTCTGACTTTGAATCCAGACGCGCGGATGCGCACGCTGCCGGCGAGCGGTTCAGATTCGTAGCCCGACTTGATGAAGGACGTGGCAGCATCGGTCTGGAGCGTGTTGGCGCAGAACATCCATTCTTCAACCTGGAGGGCAGCAATAATGTAATATTGATTACCACCGAGCGCTACCATGAGTATCCGATGGTGATAAAAGGTTATGGCGCCGGTGCGGATGTCACAGCGGCAGGAGTGTTTGCCGACATCATATCCATTGCCAATATACGCTGACAGAGTGAAAGCCGTCCCACACGTTAAATAAATGCAAAAAGGCGGCTTTGAAAGCGGGAAGTGTTATCTTTGCATTTACTAAGGACACTTACCGTAACGCATAATGCTTTACTACAGTACTAACCGAAATTCACAGCCTGCCTCATTTTGCGAGGCAGTCAAGTCCGGGGTAGCCGGTGACGGCGGTCTGTTCTTACCAACTGACATACCGCTTGTGCCTGCGGCCGTGTTTCGCAATATGCCGGAAATGAGCCTCAGCGATATAGCGTATGTGGTATTAAATACGCTCATCGGCGAGGATGTCGACTCCGCCACTATAAAATCCATAAATGCGAGTGCTTTTAATTTTGACATCCCGGTCGTTGCGCTCAAAGACAGTAAACTGTTTTCATGTGAATTGTTTCACGGACCGACTGGGTCTGTGAAAGATCTCGGTGCCCGTTATCTTGCCCGTTTGTGCGGCACTATATTCAGCGGAGAGAGTGATGCCAACCATCCGGTTACAGTACTTGCCACTGTATCATCGGACAATGGTCTTGCAATAGCGGATGCCTTTCATGATGTTTATCCATGTGATGTTTTTGTCGTTTTTGCAAAAGGCAGAATATCTCCAGCTACCCGTGACCGAATCATTGAGATTGGCGCAAACATTCATCCAGTTGAAGTAAGAGGCTCAAACAACGATTGTCTGGCCATGATACGTACCGCTCTATTCGATGCGGGGCTCAAGGGACATATCGCTCTTACATCAGCCAATTCCATCAACATCGCGCGACTCCTCCCCACTACCATACAGTATTTTCATTCATGGGCATGTGCTGTTGCAGCGGGAGCGGATTCAGACAACATCGTTATTTCAGTGCCATGCGCCAATCTCAGCAACCTGTCGGCTGCGCTAATTGCCGTGCGAATGGGATTGCCGGTAAAAAGACTGATTGCTGCGACTAATTCCAACGATGCGTTCGTGGAATATCTGCAGACCGGTGTGTTTCACTCCAAACCCGCAGTTGAAACCGTAACTCCGGCTATGGATATAACCCAGCCTATGAATCTGCCAAGGATAAAGGAACTTATGAGCGGAATCTCCGTGCCGGTTGAAGGTGTAGCGATGAGCGATAACAAAATAATCGCTACGGCTGACGAGCTCAAGGATAAATACGATTATATAGCCAACCTTCACAGTTGTGTGAGCGCAGGCGCACTAATCAGAAATATTAAAGCGGATGAATACGGGATTTTTCTATCAACCGTGGCCCCGGTGCCGGATTCATGTCCTGCGGCCTCGCGGCATAGGATAGACAGCATATCCCCTACTTATCACGCGCTTAAAAGAATCATCAATCCAACATCAACTTTTTAATATATACATCATGGCAAACAAAAGACAACTCAAAAAGCAAATCCGTTATATATGTGGCGATGTTGCCGCAGAGTGCGCAATGGCCAGCTGCCTTATTGACGGCGTGAATAAAGAAATCATGGAGCAGGCACTCGTACACGTCGCAGAACTGCAGCAGGAAACTCTTACACGCGCAAGTGTAGGCTTCGACAAAGTGCCCGGTGATTTTGAGAACAAATCAGAATACGAGAAAGCTAAACACGCCTTCAACAATAAGGCATTCACTGCTTTGCGCAATGAATTCAACGAACGCCTCCAGGCTATTGTCAAAGAGATGAACAGCGCTCTTCCCGGCAAAAAAGCCTGAGAGAGTAAGCTATGAAAATTGCAAAATTTCTGCTTAGGATAGCCGGGTGGAGTGTGAGCATCACTGTGCCCGACTATCCCAAGTGTATAATATGTGTCGCCCCTCACACTTCCAACTGGGATTTTGTGCTGGGCAAACTGGCTTACGCTTCGGTGGGACGCAAAGCAGGATTTCTGATGAAGGAATCGTGGTTTTTCTTCCCGTTAGGGTATTTTCTGAAAGCCATCGGAGGAATACCGGTGCCTCGCAAACGCGGCAGCTCACTGAGTGATGCAATTGTAGCCAAATTCAATTCATGCACCCGTATGGCGCTCGCTATTACTCCTGAAGGCACACGAAGCCGCACTACGGAATGGCGACATGGATTTCTTCATATCGCATACAATGCCGGCATACCGATAGCACTCGGAGTGATGGACTACCCGACCAAGATGATTATGATTGAAAATGTGTTCACTCCTACCGGAGACGTCGAGGCGGATATGCGTACCATAAAAGATTTTTACAGAAACTATACCGGTAAATATCCCGAAAAATTCTCTGCCGAATACTGACTTATATGTACTCAAATCCAGCTCCCAATCTCAAAGTTGCTGTTATTCCCCTTGATGTCATACCTGCCGACGTCAAATCGAATCTGGCTCATGCCTGCGAGGCGCTAAGCCGCGTTGAAGCTGAAACAGATATCGCAGTACTTCCCGAATTGTTCAATTCCGGCTTCACCACAGATGCAGAGCTTTTGGAATCCATTGCGGAGGAAGACGACAGTTGCACCATGACTGAGGTCAAGAGATGGGCAAAAGAATTTGGATTTACGATATGCGGCAGTTTTGCAGGCAAAGCAGACGGATGCTTTTACAACCGCGGCTTCATTGCAAAGCCTGACGGTACCATCAATTTTTATAACAAGCGCCATCTTTTCCGACTCGGAGGCGAATACAAGGCATACCAGTGTGGCACAGTGGAGTCACCGATTGTCGATGTTAAAGGTTGGAATATTGCGATGGCCATATGCTATGACATCCGTTTTCCGGTATGGAATCGCAATGCAGGGCTAAAATATGATGTACTTATTGTGCCGGCAAACTGGCCTCATGTCCGTGAATTTGCCTGGCGACATCTTCTCATAGCTCGGGCTATAGAAAACCAAGCGTATGTTGTTGGATGCAACAGGAGCGGCAAGGACGAGTTCGGAGAATATCCGGTTGACGACTCATATGCATTCGATTATATGGGCGCTGATATAGCTCAACGCAATGCAAACAACATTATATATTGCGAGTTTGACAAAGAAAAACTTCTCACAGGCAGAAGCCGGTTCAAAGCATGGCTCGATGCCGATGAATTTACCATCAATATCGAGTCAACAGACGAAGAATCTGCGGTAAAACAGGCTTGACGCCGTCATTCTCTATCATACGTACATTGGGGTGGGTATGGGCTGCGACAAATGATTCCTGCGATTTCATCCTGGCTAAAACCTGCTCCGAAGTCAAAGAACTTCTTAGCATCACCCGCTCTACTCTGATGTGGCGTGGAGCCGTAACCTCCCACACACAGTCCACCATCCTGTCAAGCTGACTCTGGTACAGGATTGCGGTTTCTATAAATGCATTCGGACGCTCTTTTGCCCACATCTGAATATCATGCCTTACAGCTTGATGGACAATTGAGTTGAGAATGTCAAGTTTTGCACTGTCTGCAAAAACTTTTTCAGCGAGTGTGGCTCGGTCAATAGATCCGGAGGGTAAAATAGCTTCCTCACAGATTTCGGCAGCTATCTGTTCCTTAATGCTCAGACTGCTGTCCATCAAAAATTTTGCGCGGGTATCACAGTCATACACATCATGACCGAGCGATCGCAGTATTTCGGCGACAACGCTTTTGCCGCATCCTATTCCTCCTGTGATGGCTGTGAGTCCTGTCAATGTCGTTCTATTATATATTCCACACTGTCAGGAGTGACAGTTACGTTATGGTAAACCGACGGCTGGGCCGAGAGCATCACACGGGCCTTTTGGGTAACGGGATTGATATGAGCGTAATCAATATATGCCCTTATCGGAAAATCGGTGTTGTACTCACTCATCGGCACAAGATAGTTTACCGACACTCTCGAAGGGAAAGTTATGAGCCCGGTATTCGCGGGTAGCCCAACCTTGTCAAGAGGCACGGAGCGAGTCTTCGCTATCAAGGGTTCAACGGGCACTGTCACGGTGACACGGTCCGGTATAACGCGTAGACCCGGCACCGGCTTCATCCCTACCTCAACCCTAACAGTGTCGCTCAGGTTCGATCGGCTGAAAGGAATGGTTTCAATCTCGGTAAGCGATGCGGGCACACCATTGACACCATAGACCAACACTGAGTCGACATTAGCCTCAATCCGGCCGCTTATTATGCACTGCAGAATGGGGTGAACGTCAGCATTGACTTTCAACGGCAGCTTCACTCCCGGCGAAGATGTAAATTCGACACGAATACTGTCCGGACGCACAGAAGCTATCTGTACACTCTGACCGAAATACTCACGCAACCGAGTGTCCAGCTTCTGATGAGATAGCGAAAACTGATTTGTCTGCGACACATTCTCATCAAAACGGACTTTAAGCTGTGGCATTCTTCCCCATGAGAAACGGATAAGTTGCGAGCCTTTGCCATGAACGGTGACAGACAGATGTGAAGGCATCTTGCCGATGAGTGTCACACTGTCCGGCACATCAATAAGGTCGAAAGGCACTTCATAGTCACGCTGAATCTCCGAATCAAGCGACAGCAATGCCCAGAAAACGAAGGCTACGCACACAAACATAAGATAAAGGAGCACATCCTTGCCTCTGGAAGAATGTACTGCATTCTCGATCTTAGTCCTGAGGTTGTGGAAGCGCTCCCCGCTCATGATATTTAATGAGGATTATTTCGCGTCCTCAATCTTGTTGGTGTTGTCGGCAGCGATATCGGTAGCAGAAGGATAAACGGAACCTTTGTCCACATTAATCTCTACGCCTTTTGCTATCTCGATAGTAAATGTAGTATCCTTGATGCGACGTACTTTGCCATAGATACCGCCTGCTGTAACAATGTTGTCTCCGACTGCGACACTTTCGCGAAATTTGCGGATTTCTTTCTGCTTTTTCTGCTGCGGACGAATCATGAAGAAGTAGAATATGGCGATAAGAAGCACAATCATGATGAGATTCATGGCTCCTGCGCCATCAGCTCCGGCTTGAAGAAGTACAAGGTTGGTAATCATTCGTATAAAAATTTAATTGGGTTTGTATTGTTATTTTGTGAGTTTGCCTTCCGAGCGCAGATAATTTATCACCGAATATAGAATACCGTTGATAAACTGACCGCTGCGCGGAGTGCTGTAAGAGTTTGCAATCTCAATGTATTCGTTGAGAGTCACAGGTACCGGTATAAGCGGATAGTTGAGCAGTTCGGCTATAGCGGTAATCATAATGACACCGTCCATAAACGCAAGGCGCTCAGGATCCCACTGCGATGCGTTGATGAACCTGTCAATATATGAGCGGTATTCCTCAAGATTGTTCACAGCATCCATAAACAATTCCGCTCCGAATCTGGAATCTTCCTCGTCCTTGTATTTAGGCAACAGCTCAACCGGTTCCTCCGCAGACCCTCCGATTCGTTTTATGGTCTTGAGCACAAACGTGCCCATAATGTCAAGATCATCGTTCCAGTACACGCTCTTTGTCTCAAGCGCTTCAGCAAGTTCATCGGAGGGTAAGATTATGTTTTTAAATACATTTCGCCAGAACTCGCAGTCATCGGCACGGTTGGCCGACGGCATCTCCATATAATCCTTGTAGGCTTCTGAAGAGGTGACAAGCTCGAGCAATCTTTTTGTAAGAGCGGTGTCATCTGTCCAGCTCACAGGATTATCCTTGAGATATTGCTGCATGGAAGGACTTTCCATAACAAGGCGAGGAAAGATATTGTCGACAAAACGCATATTCGGGTTCAAATCCTCCGATGTAGGAAGAAATTTGTGCTTTGCTGCATCTATCTTTTGCTCCTGAATGCGCGTCAGTTCTACCGGAAGTAGCAAAAGCGCATGATAAAGCTCGTATGCTTTGTCGAGAGATCTGTCAAGAGAGTTTCGCGCCTCGCTGAGATTTGCACGGGTATCGCTGTAGCTCTCCAGAGTCTCTGCCGCCATTTCAAGCCCCTTTTCAAATCCGGAGAGCGTAAATTCCGGATTCTTGCGGGCGCATTCCATATATGCGGGAGCTTTGGCAAGGATAGCTCGTATTATGGTTGTCCACAATACCACATCGTCCTTTGCCTCGCGCTTTTTCAGTCTGATGTAGCTGCGGTAAACCGTCGACTTAACTATCTCATCGTATATATCGACAGCGCAAGAGTCGAAATCGGATATATGCGACGAGCCCTTAAGACACATCATTCTGATTCGGTCCTCCCCCATAAGGGCACGGATTATCTTATTTGATGAGAGGTATCGGTTCTCACCAATTCCGGCAAGAGGCGATTTTTTATCATTGCCCTGAACATTAAAGCCTGACATCTGAAGCACAAACATCAGTGTGTCAAGATATATCGCGTATGCGAAACGCTTGTCGCGCGTCGGTGACTCTGGAAGAGTCTCTATTTTGAATTCACTTTTTGTCAGAAGGTAGGAGTAAAGCAGCTGCACTACCTTTATTCGTATCAAAACGCGATTTATCATAATGCTAAGTGTTGCTGTGAAACCACACATATATTATAATGGGTATTATAATGCGTGGTCTCGGATTCGAGTGCAAAGTTAGTCAATAGTAACGAATTTTTGGAATCTTAGCCGGTTTTATTGACTCATTCAGGCCATATGATTGAAACCTTGCGCCTTAAGTTCTATCTCCGCACCATCTCTCGTTATCATGGCGCAGCCGAGATCAGGCCTGGTGATATGACCGATAACTTTCACCCCGTCCATCTTCTGCATGGCTTCATGGTTGTGAAGGGGCACAGTGAAAAGAAGTTCATAGTCCTCTCCACCGTTTAGAGCCGCAGTAACCAGATTCATTCCAAGCTCCTCAGCCATTACCGCTGTCTGATAATCTATCGGTATCCTGTCCTCATATATCCGGCAGCCTGTCTTGCTGGCCTTGCATATATGAAGCAATTCGGATGAGAGTCCGTCGCTTATATCTATCATGGATGTGGGAGTGATACCCTCTGACTTCAGCGCCGCAACAATATCGCGCCGAGCTTCAGGCTTTAACTGACGCTCTACAAGATATTCCTTGCCTTCAAATTTCGGAGTAAAGTCTTTTTGTCCTGCTGAAGCTGTTTTTTCACGTTCAAGCAACTGTAACCCCATATATGCTGCGCCGAGGTCACCGGAAACGCATATCAAATCGGTATCCTTTGCCCCATCTCTGCCTACTGAAGCGCCTTTGCCGGCATCGCCTATGCAGGTGATGGATATGACCAGACCGGAGCGGGAGGCTGTGGTGTCTCCTCCAACCAAGTCCACACCGTATATCTCGCAGGCGAGCCTGATGCCGGAGTAAAGCGCTTCGATGTGCTCTACTGTGAAACGCGCGGAAATACCAAGCGATACCGTTATTTGCCGCGGTGTGCCATTCATCGCATAGATGTCAGAAAAATTCACGACTGCAGCTTTGTAGCCGAGATGCTTCAGTGGCATATATGTGAGGTCGAAGTGCACTCCCTCAAGCAGCATATCGCTTGAAACGAGCACTTCTGTTTCAGGATAGTTAAGTACGGCCGCATCGTCACCGATACTTTTGATTGTCGATTCATTATATTTGGGGAGGTCGCGTGTAATCCTATCAATAAGTCCGAACTCTCCTACGCTTGATATTTCTGTCTGCTGCATACCGGTGTGTGTGTGTTTATGATTAGTCAGCACATTCAACAAGCTCGCGCATGATTTCCATCATTTTAGGCTGCGCGGCTTCAGCCGCTTTCTGCACTTCCTCATGTGTCGGCACATCAGTCACGTCTTTGCCACCGAGGTCCGTTATAACTGATACACCAAACACTCTCATGCCGGCATGATTTGCAACAATCACTTCGGGCACAGTAGACATACCTACGGCATCGCCGCCGATAATACGAAAATATTCATATTCTGCAGGAGTTTCGAATGTCGGACCCGGGACGCCTACATATACTCCGTGCATCACTCTTATGCCCTTGGCAGCAGCGATTTCATCGGCTTTTGCAATGAGCACTTTCGAGTATGCCTCTGTCATTGCGGGAAAACGCGGACCAAGCTCATTGTAATTTTTGCCTCTGAGAGGATTTTCAGGGAATATATTTATGTGGTCGGTGATAATCATTATATCTCCCACGCGGAATTCCTTGTTCATTCCTCCTGCGGCGTTGCTGACATAGAGGGTATTTACACCAAGTTCTTTCATTACTCTTACCGGGAATGTCACTTGTTTCATGTCATATCCTTCATAGTAATGAAATCTTCCCTGCATGGCCATAACCGGCTTGGTGCCGAGTTTGCCAAATATCAGATTACCACTGTGACCTTCGACAGTTGATACCGGAAAGTTTGGTATTGATGTGTATGGAATGAATTTTTTATCGGTTATGTGATCCACAAGCGCACCAAGTCCTGTGCCTAATATAATGGCTGTGTCGGGCAAATTTGTAACCTGAGAGCGGATATAATCGGCGCTCTGTTTGATTTTCTCGAGCATATTGTAAATTTTTTTCTGGTTATGTCATATAAACGGATGTTACACCGTTACTGTTGTCAAAAGAATATTCTAACGCACATTTTGCCGCAGTTTTTGCCTCAGCAACTCTGCGAGATTCCGACCGCCCGGAGGCAAAAATTCCACGGTTATGGGCATATAAAATGCAAGGCTCCTCAATTCGGGAGGGAAATATGGGTTATTGGCCAGCCTTACAGCGTCTTTCTCGGTTGTGACGAGAATTTTAGAGGCACTTTTTATTGAGTCAAATTTTCGACTTATGGCTGTCATGTCTGAATGGTTGAAGTTGTGGTGGTCGTCGAAAATGAGAAGCTTGACTTTGATACCGAATGCGCGGATATGGCGTATAAACGGTCGCGGATTTGCAACTCCGGCAACTATGAGCACCGTGCAATCGCGTCCCATATCACGCAATGACGGAACCTGAGTATTGCCTAACGCTTCCGGAAATAACGGTACCAGCGAACGATATTTATAGCGGGAAAACAACAGATGCTGGTACGGGAACATATACGGATCAAAGTTTTCTTTGAAAATCCTGTATTCCACCGGCTTCATATCCGTAGGACACTTGGTGAGCACAACAATATCCGCTCTGTTCATCGACTTGACCGGCTCGCGGAGTCGACCCATGGGCAAAAGCATATCTTCGTATGCAGGACGAGAGTGTTCGGTGAGAAGAACAGAGATGGCCGGTTTGACATAGCGATGCTGATATGCGTCATCAAGCACTATCAGGTTTAGCGCAGGATTGAGTTCGAGCATACGTCTGATACCTTCTGTTCGTTTTTCACACACGGCCACCATTACTCCGCGCTTTTCAAACTTACGATATATCTGGTACGGCTCATCACCGATATCCTCCGGACGGGAGTTTTGCCCTGCCAGCACAAAACCTTTTGTGCGTCTGCGGTAGCCGCGGCTAAGCATACCTATACGGAATTCACCGCAGAGATTATCTATCACATACTCGGTGTGAGGCGTTTTGCCGGCACCTCCGACAGTAAGATTGCCGATAGCTATCACAGGCACATCAAAAAGGCTTTGCTTGAGAACACCTTTGTTGAACATAAGGTTGCGTATCCCCACCCCGATGCCGTACAATCGCGACAGAGGGTAAAGCAATAATGTGGACAGCAAACCTCTTTTCATTTATTTCACCTCGATAAAGTCCATGCGGGCCTGAACAGCATCCATATTCTGAATAGCTTTGACAGTCTCGTAGAAACGGGCGTTCTCTCCGAGTGCGCTACGCACAGCCGATGCTTCAACCGTCTTGCCCATCTGGAGAATCTCCTCCCACCACTTGAATTTAATCTTGGGATACTCTGTCACTCTATAATCGTCAGCGGCTCCAATCTGGTCAGCAATATCAGCTATTGCCGACTCCAGACCACCCATACGGTCAACCAGCCCGATTTCCATGGCCTTGCGTCCGTCCCACACACGACCTTCGGCAATCGCCTTGATGGAGTCAACGCTCATTCCCCTTCCATCTGCACATCTTTTTACAAACAGCTCATATCCTCTGTCAACGTATGCCTGCATAGCACTGCTCTGACCTTGAGTCATAGGAGTAAACAGATTGGGGAACTGACCTTCGTTAGTTGTCACTGTAGCGGTATTGATACCGATTTTGTCATTAAGTAGCTTCTGTGCATTTGGAATAAGACCAAATATGCCGATTGAACCGGTAAGAGTGACCGGTTCGGCGTAAATGCAATCGGCTCCGCAGGAAATGTAATAACCGCCGGATGCAGCCACATCTCCCATAGACACGTAGAAAGGTTTGCCCGTCTTAGACTTGAATTGCTGCAAAGCCTCCCATATCTGTTCTGAAGCATAGGCGCTTCCTCCGCCAGAGTTGACTCTGAGCACAAGGGCATCTATATTGTCATTTTCAGCAATATCAAGAATCTGAGGCACAAGCTTATCACTTTCAATGCCACCTTCACCACTCTCTGTTATATCACCAAGAGCATAAAGAACTGCGATATTCTTGCTGCCATTACCGGTATTGCCATCTATATTTCTCGCAAGAGCGTACTTGTCAAACGAAATAAGGTTAGGTTTGTCATCATCGAGTCCACTTGCAGAAGCGAGCAATGTTTCCATCTCATGTCGATAAAGCATCGCATCCGCTATGCCATTTGATATGTAGTGCTCTGCCGGCTGCGAAAACAAATATGAGTCAGCCCATGAGTTGACAGTGGCGGTATCTACCCGTCTGCCTTCTGCTATATCTCCGCTCACACAGCTCCAGATGTTATTGAGAAATGTGGTTGTCTGAAGTCTGTTGGCCTCACTCATTTCAGTAAGGGTGAACGGCTCCACTGCACTCTTATATGTGCCAACTTTTACGACCTGAACATCTATGCCGGCCTTGTCAAGCAGGTTTTTAAAATACATTGTTGTGGATGACAGACCATGAATATCTATCATACCGGCTGGATTGACAAAAAGAGAATCTGATACTGACGCTATCACATAATCTCCCTGTGTGTAGGTGTCGCCATAAGCCATTATCCATTTGCCAGATTCAGAGAACTCTTTCAAAGCGCACACAATGGACTGAATCTGAGCCAGCCCTGCGGAAACGCCCTTGCAATCAAGATAAATACCTTCGATATCCTTGTCGTCTGCGGCTTTCTTTATCGAAGCAACAAGGGTATTAAGGGGAATGGTCTGCGTTTCTATGCCATAAATCTCGGACATAATATCCATCGGCCTTTCACGGTCTGTGATTTCACCGGCGAGAGTTATAGTGAGCACGCTATGTTTTTTTACATTAGGGATGTCGGCAGGATTGGTTGATGATGCGGCAGCTACGGCTATCATCATAATCATAAGCACCCCGAAAATAAGTACGGAAACCCACACTCCGGCGAGTGCTCCAAGAAAAGAAATTATGAAACGTTTCATTTATACACAATATGTTTTTTTGCAAAATTAATAAAAAAAGCAGATTGACCGATAAAATACTTCACTTATTTCTCAACCAGTGAAACATATAGTCATAAACCGCATCCCTGACAGCCGGACGCGACAGGATAAGATCGTGCATTCCGCCGTTGACTTTGACCGCAGTAACATTTGTGCCAAGCTTCATACCTATTGTGCGGATGTCGTTAACATCAAGTACGGCATCCTCATTCTGAGCATCAGAAGACCAGTTGTCGCCATTATAGCTTTTAGCGCTATACATCAGCAGAACCGGGATATGGATTTCGTATGGATGCTTTTTCAGCGCACGTTGCGCCTTGTCTATCGCACGAACCCAACCGGCGGTTACATCCGGCGACTTCATGAGCTTCCAATCATGATTGTAACTCCACTCACCATGTGCTTCCTTTGACAAGCTTGAGCCGTACACAATGCTGTCGCCCTGCTTGATTCGCATATTCGGAAATATCGCGCCAACCGCAGCTACTACAGGTACTACATTTTCGAGTTTGCCAAGATTCCAGTCAAGAAACGGGCTGTTCAACACCATCGCGTCTACCGGGGCATCCGGATTTAGCAGCATGTAGTATGAGGCAATAAGCCCTCCTGTGGAATGGCCCATAAGTATAATGTTTTCAATGCCGTTAGCCTTCATGTCGGCAAGTGCCGAATCTATATCTGCGAAATACTCTTTCAGGCTCCTTACTTCAAATTGTTTGTTGCCCGGTTGGATTGACCGACCGTATTTACGCAAATCCACAGCATAAAAATCATAACTATTGTCGGCAAATTTCTCAGCCATCTCTTTCTGGAAGAAATAGTCATTGAATCCGTGGATATACAACACTCCTCTTACCGGGCTTCTATCTGATGCACAAGGAGAGATGAGCCTTATCAGGGTACACCTGACTGATCCGCTGTAATCTTTCCCCTGATTGACATAACGCATTTCCAATCCATTTCCAAGACTATCAGGAGTCCAGTCAACAGCTTGCGCCACAACACATAGTGACCAAGCCAACACACTTATAACAAAACGTAGCATCTTCATCATATTATGACAACGGAAAGACTTGTGATTTAGTTTTTTTGTCACAATATTTGTGTGAATGGTATCAAAGAACTAATTTTGGAACGCCTTAACACCGCCTTAAACCAATTACACAACTACCATATATATGTGACTATGTTGGACATTACCGAGATATTCGACAGATATATAAGCCAATACAGTAGTATCGACATTGCAAATTCAGAATTCAAGAAGGATTTGCACGAGTATTCGCAACTGCGCGAAGCATACAAGGAGTGGTGTCATAACGTCGGTAGCTCTGAAAAAAACGGATTTATAGACTACGCCGAGGAGTATCTGGAATCTCAAAATGATGTCTGGAACAACCTCAGTGATTTTGACGAAGTATGAAAGAAAGCGTTGTAATGCCAGCCGAATGGGAACTTGACTGCGCTGTTTTGCTCTCATGGCCCCATAGCGGCAGCGATTGGAACTATATGTTGCCTCAAATCACCGGCACATACGTTGAGCTGGCTAAGGCTATCATGTCTAAAGGAATACCCCTGATTATTGTTGCCCCGAATACTTCGGATGCCAGGAAATCGCTGTCGGCGACCAAAGGCACAGTTTTATACTTTGATGTGCAGACCAACGATACATGGACCCGAGATTTCGGTCCCATCACCATTCTAAAAGGCGATGAGCCTGCCGTCGTTGATTTTAAATTCAACGGCTGGGGACTGAAATTTTCATCAGACAGAGACAATCTTGTAACGTTGAAGATGTGTGAATGTGGTCTTATCACGGCTGAAAGGATAAACCGGCTCGGATTTGTGCTTGAGGGCGGCTCTATAGAGAGCGACGGCAAGGGCACAATCCTTACCACCGCCAGATGCCTTGAGAGTCCTAACCGTAACGGAGAGCTTAGCAGAGCCGGCATAGAATCGAGACTGAAAGAGTGGCTCGGCGCAGACCGGATTCTCTGGCTCGAACATGGAGCGCTGGAAGGCGATGACACCGACAGCCACATCGACACTCTTGCTCGTCTGGCTCCGAACGACACCATCATTTATACAGGCTGTCAGGATACTTCAGACAGTCATTATGAAGAGTTGTCGAAAATGAAACATGAAATAGTGAATTTGCGGACAGCAGAGGGCAAGTCTTATAATCTTGTCGAGCTTCCCCTACCCTCACCAATATATGACGAGGATGGCAACAGACTCCCCGCCACTTACTCCAATTATCTTGTCACACCACGCGCCGTGTTCATGCCCACCTACAACCAGCCGCTTAATGACATGACAGCTGCCGGAATGGTAGGAGCCGTATTCGAACGCGAAGTAGTGAGCGTTGACTGCCTGTCATTAATTCAGCAGCATGGCTCACTCCATTGCGCAACCATGCAGATACCCTTAAAAGCATTGTGTCTATGAGCAAAATTTTACCTGTCGGCATAATCCAGCAAACAAAAACATCTGATGCTGATGCAAACCGGACCGCTCTTGCCGCGACCGCGCGACGGCTTGCATCCTCTGGAGCGAAACTGATTGTAAACCAAGAGCTACATGATTCACTTTACTTCTGCCAGACAGAAGATACAGGAGCCTTTGATCTTGCAGTCGGGCTTGACGGAGAGGTGATGCAGTTTTATTCCGCTCTGGCGGCAGAGCTCGGAGTGGTTCTCGTCACATCACTTTTTGAGCGACGCGCTCCAGGTCTTTATCACAATACGGCGGTAGTCTTTGAAAAAGACGGCTCTTTAGCCGGTAAATACCGCAAGATGCATATTCCCGATGACCCCGCCTATTATGAGAAATTCTATTTCACACCCGGTGACATCGGATTTGAACCGATTAATACTTCTGTCGGCAAACTCGGTGTACTCGTATGCTGGGACCAGTGGTATCCCGAAGCGGCAAGATTAATGGCGCTAAAAGGAGCTGAGATATTGATTTATCCTACTGCCATAGGCTGGGAATCTACAGACACTCCCGAAGAAAAAGCACGTCAGCTTGACGCATGGACAACAGTGCAGCGCGGACACGCGGTTGCCAACGGTTTGCCGGTAGTAACTGTCAACAGAGTTGGACATGAGGCAGACCCGAGCGGTTGCACCAACGGCATACAATTCTGGGGATCCAGCTTTGTAGCCGGTCCCCAGGGCGAGCTTTTATATAGAGCGCCGGATAATACCGAAGCTGAAGCTATTGTCAATATAGATCTTAGCCGAAGCGAGAATGTGAGACGCTGGTGGCCTTTTCTGCGCGACCGACGCATAGACGCTTACGGCGATATTACAAGGCGGTTTATAGATTAGCGGCATACACTGCCGGGAAGCTGCCTGAGATTATAGCGCGAGGCCATAATTTCACCGTAAGCTCCGGCAGAACGGATTGCCAGCAAATCACCACGTGACACTTTCGGGAGAACAGCATCTTCCTGAAACACATCACTGCTCTCGCATATCGGACCTACAACATCATACTTTTCAGGAACGCCGTCCGATGATATATTCTCTATCTTATGATATGCCTGGTAAAGAGCCGGACGTATCAGGTCTGTCATTCCGGCATCAACTATTGCAAACTGCTTGACAATGCCTTTTTTTACATAAAGGACGCGCGTAATCAGTGATCCGCACTGAGCAACTACCGCTCTGCCAAGCTCAAAATGCAATTCCTGCCCGGGGCGAAGCTCTATCTTTTCAGCAAAGGTATTGAAATATGACTTGAAATCAGGAATGGGATTCTTATCCGGATTGTCATAGTCTATACCGAGACCACCACCCACATTTATGGTCTTGAAGCAGATGCCTCTCTGTTCAAGCTCAGTTTGCAAAGCGTTAATACGCTCGCAGAGTATGCCGAAAGGTGTGTTGTCTGTTATCTGCGAACCGATGTGAAAATGGAGACCGGTAAGCTGCACAGACGGCAAAGAAATACATTTGTCAATCACGCTGTCAAGAAGTTCAAGATTGATTCCAAACTTATTTTCGGCGAGACCGGTAGTTATGTAATGATGAGTGTGCGCATCGATATTCGGATTTACGCGCAGGGCGACTCTTGCAGTGCAGCCGAGGCGCGAGGCTATATCGGATATCACTTCAAGCTCCTCAAGGCTTTCGACATTGAATGTGCCTATGCCGACTTTAAGAGCCAGCTCTATTTCCTCGTCAGACTTGCCGACTCCGGCAAATACAATCTTCGAAGGGTCAAAACCAGCCTCAACAGCGGCATTTATCTCTCCTCCGCTCACTGCGTCAATGCCAAGTCCAGCCGCTTTTATTTCTTCAAGAATAGCGGGATTTGCATTCGCTTTCATCGCATAATGCACCTTATATAATGACGATGGAAGTGCATTGTTGAGGCATTCAAGCGTCTGTCTCAGTAAAGCAAGGTCATAATAATAAAACGGAGTCTTTGTTCCGTGAAACAAATCCAGTGGAAAATCCATAATTTCAAGTACTATATTTAAACTGTGTGCCTTTTAGAAAGGCACACAGGATTCATTTAAACAAACGCTTGCTGAGAAGGTTCAAGGCTTCCACTTTGTCGCTCTTGCGCACAAGAAGTGAAATATTGTAGTTGCTCCCGCCATACGAAATCATTCTCACGGGAATATCCTTGAGGGCATTGATAACTTCTGCTTCAAAGCCACGGTTTTGCCATTCAAGGTCTCCTACAACACAGATGATTACCATATCGTGATCAACACTCACCGTGCCGAATTTCTTCAGGTCCTCAATGATTGAATGAAGATTGCGCTCGTTGTCGATGGTCACAGAAACTCCGACCTCGGAGGTGGCTACCATATCGATTGAAGTGCGGTGCGTTTCAAATATCTCGAACACTTTGCGCATAAATCCATAAGCGAGAAGCATTCGGCTGCTCTTTATCTTGATAGCGGTGATATTGTCTTTTGCTGCAACCGCCTTTATAGAGTGGTCCGGTCGCGAGTTGTATATCAGTGTGCCGTGAGCGTCAGGCTGCATGGTGTTGAGCAACCTCACCGGTATATTGTTGAGCTTGGCAGGTAGCACACATGTGGGATGAAGAATTTTTGCTCCAAAATAAGCAAGCTCGGCTGCTTCCTCGAAATGCAGTTCGCTCACAGGCTTTGTGCCTTCGACAAAACGAGGGTCGTTATTGTGCATGCCGTCTATATCTGTCCATATCTCTATCTCATCGGCTTTGACAGCGGCGCCAATGAGTGAAGCTGTATAGTCGCTGCCTCCACGCTGCAGGTTGTCAATCTCGCCGTATGCGTTGCGGCAGATATATCCCTGGGTGAGATATATGTCCGCATCCGGGCTCTCATTAAGCAGTGTGCCAAGCTTGTCTTGGATATACTGCGAATCCGGCTCGGCATTCTTGTCTGTGCGCATGAATTCAAGTGCCGGAAGCATTACCACATTTATGCCCGACTCTTTCATATAGTTAAACATCAGCGCAGTAGAAATCAGCTCTCCCTGAGCAAGAATCTCTTTCTCCTCAAACAGAGTGAAGATAGGCTTGTTGAACGAACGGATGAAATCAAAGCGCTCCTTTATCGCTTCTGTAGCCGCGCGACGATGCTCTTCTGTGGCAAAAAGCTCGTCAATCGTGCGCATATACTTAGCTTCAAGTGCATTGATTGTCTCTTTTGCTCCGGTGATATTCTTTTTATAAAGGTAATCAGAAATCTCAACGAGCGAATTGGTTGTACCCGACATGGCCGAGAGCACAATAATATTCTTGCCTCTCTTGGCTACCAAAGCAGCCACATCTTTGATTCTCTGAGCCGACCCGACTGAGGTGCCTCCAAATTTCAAGACTTTCATCCTATAATTATTAAGTTTCCAAAAATTTCTGCAAATTTAAGCAGAGAATCCGAATTTTCTGCAGTTGTCGCTAATTTTATCGTATATTTGCGCTATGAACAGAAAAGGAAAGCTATATTTCAGGTATGGCACTATGGGCTCCGCAAAGACCGCGCTCCTTCTGACCACCGCTTATAATTTTGAGGAGCGGGGCATGAAATATGTTTGCATGAAGCCTATTGTCGATACCCGCGATAGCAATAACGTTATACGTTCGCGAATCGGAATCGAGCGTGAGTGTCGCTGGATATATGGCGACACCGACCTCTATATTCTTGCCCAGGAAATGTTTGAGGAGAATATGGCTGTCATTGACTGGTTTCTTATAGACGAAGCACAGTTTCTCACAGCCGAGCAGGTAGACCAGCTTGCACGCATAGTCGACGACTTCGGCAGCAATGTGATTTGTTACGGATTGCGCACAGACTTCCGCACGCAGCTTTTTGAAGGCTCGCGCAGACTGTTTGAGATTGCAGATTCCATTGATGAGATTAAATCGACCTGCACCTGCGGGCGTAAGACCATAGTCAATGCACGCATAGATTCCAACGGCGATATTGTCGACACCGGCAATCAGGTTGAAATCGGCGGTAATGAACGCTACATCGCAGTTTGTCGCAAATGCTGGAGAAACCGGCGAATAGAACAGGCATCGCGTACAGCCCTACCCTTTCCGGAATTCAAAACATAGTATGAAACGTCTTTATTCAATCCTGATATTAGCGTTTTTTTTTCTACAGTCTGTCGCTGTAACCCGTTTTGAGGAAGAAACGCTGAATTATAAAGTGATGTTCAAGTGGGGGCTTGTGCAGAAACAGGCCGGAAGAGCGACCTTGAAGCTCAAAAGCTCTCCCGATGCTTTTGTCGCCACACTTTACGCGCGTTCTGAGTCGTGGGCAGACCATTTCTACTCGCTTCGCGACACTCTCATCTCGACAATGAGCAAAACAGACATGCTTCCAAGCCGATATGAGCGCATCGCACATGAGGGCGGACGCTATGCCAGAGATATAATAACCATTAACCGCGCAGGAAATGTTTTTACAGGCGAATCTGTCAGGTATCGTCGGAAAAAGAATGACAGCCATACAACCAAGTCACAGATAACCCTTTCCGCCGAAGGTCCTACAGTCGATTTGCTCAGTGTGTTCTATTACCTGAGAGCAATAGACTTCGGTCGCATCAAACCGGGCTATACAAAGACCATAAATATTTTTTCGGGCAAACGTAAAGAGTACCTGAAAATAAAGTATCACGGAATCGATGTGCTTGAACTCGATGGAAAGAAGTACCAAACCTATCGTATCAGTTTTACTTTCACCGCAGATGGTTCTAAAAAATCAAGCGATGACATAGATACCTGGATTTGGACAAACTCCTCACACATACCTCTCAAACTCGAAGGAAAACTCAAAGTAGGAAGAATAAGATGTCTATACACAGGCAATGTGTGACAAAAATAATAACCAAAGCTCATGAAACCGAACAGTTTATTCTGCCTCTCTCTCATAGCCGCAACAATATCAACCATGACAACAAACGCAGTATCGGCAACGACTGATGATGTGCATCTCAGAATAATACAGACTACAGATGTACACGGCAATTTCTTCCCATACAATTTCATAACCCGTGAAGCTTGGGCGGGAAGCATAGCCAGAGCCGCTACATTTGTCGATTCGGTGCGTGAGGCTGCTGGTGAGAACAATGTAATGCTCCTTGACAACGGCGATATTCTTCAGGGACAGCCGACTGTGTATTATTACAATTTCATAGACACGGTTACTCCACATATAGCATCGCGTATTTATGATTTCATGCGCTATGATGCCGCCACAATCGGCAATCATGATGTCGAGACCGGACATCCAGTATATGACCGTTGGATAGCCGACACAAAAGTGCCGATACTTGGTGCCAATGTTATTGACACCGCTACCGGTAGACCATATCTCAAACCGTATCAGATGGTTGATAAAAACGGCATAAAAATAGCTGTTCTCGGACTTCTAACTCCGGCAATACCGGCTTGGCTCCCTGAAAACCTCTGGAGTGGTCTGCGTTTTGACGATATGGAAGAAACAGCCCGCAAATGGATTGACACAATCAAAGAAAAGGAGAAACCGGACCTTATTGTAGGGCTATTTCACTCGGGACACGACTATGCCCGTGGCACCGGCGACTATCATGAGAATGCCTCTCTGAAAATTGCCCGCTCCGTGCCCGGATTCGATGTCGTATTCATGGGGCATGACCACCAGCGGTTCAACAAAGTTGTCTGCAATGTTGCCGGCGACAGTGTAATTGTAATAAACCCTGCAAATAATGCCAATGCGATAGCTATTGTGGATATAGTTTTCAACAAGGACAATGAAGGACGTTCTATAAAAAAATCTATTTCCGGAAGTCTTCAGGAACTTGACCCGCTGCAGCCATCGCAGGCATTCATGAGCGAATTTGATGCTGACAGAAAAAAGGTAGATGAGTTTGTTTCACGACTCATAGGAGAATCCACCGGAGATTTTTCCAGCCATGACGCTTATTTCGGTCCGTCGGCGTTTATCGACCTTGTCCACCGCCTGCAACTTGATATTACCGGAGCGGATATCAGTTTCGCAGCGCCGCTGTCGTTTGATGCCGTGATAAAAAAAGGTGCAGTAAGAGTGAGCGACATGTTCAATCTCTATAAATACGAGAATATGCTCTACACAATGGATATGACCGGAAAGGAAATCAAGGATTATCTTGAAGAGTCATACAGCATCTGGATTCAAACCCCGTCTGAAAACCAACCCCACATTCTACTTTTCGCCGAAAAAAAACCTGACGCGGCTCATAATGCACTAAAGCATCCGTCGTACAACTTTGACTCTGCGGCAGGAATCAGATATACAGTTGACATAACCAAACCTAAGGGCGAGCGAGTCAATATTATTTCAATGGCTGACGGTTCGGCATTCTCCCCTGAAAAACATTACAAAGTGGCTGTAAACTCCTATCGCGGCAACGGTGGCGGCGACCTGATGACCAAAGGCGCAGGCATTGCTCATGAAGAACTTCCCAAAAGAATCATCTCCTCAACAGATCTTGATTTGCGCTACTATATGATGAAAGAAATCGAGCGGACTGGCACCATTTCTCCGGTGACACTGGACAGTTGGAAGTTTGTGCCTGAGAATTTAACTGCTCCATTGATCAACACCGACAGAGCGATTCTTTTTCCTGACGAGAATGAATGACTGTTGCGCTATTGAAAATCGCGTCAGAGACTTCGTTGCGGCACATGGCTGCGGAGGCATAATTGTCGGGCTCAGCGGCGGCGCCGACAGTGTGGCATTGCTTGCCGCACTGGTAAGCTGTGGCGCCCGTTGCATCGCCGTGCATTGCAATTTCGGTCTTCGCGGAACTGAAAGCGACCGCGATATGTCTCATTCAATAGATATCTGCCGACAGCTCGGAGTGAAGTGCAAAGTCGTGCATTTTGATGTGAAAGCATATATGCGCGACCATAAATGCTCGATGGAAACCGCCTGCAGAGAGCTCAGATATAATAAGTTCGAGGAAATTCGCATTGCCACGGGCTGTGAATGGATAGCGGTAGCGCATCACCGCGAGGACAATAACGAAACACTTATGCTCAATCTCTTTCGCGGCACGGGCATCAGCGGACTTCGCGGCATGAAACCTGTCAACGGGAGGATAATCCGTCCTCTGCTTGGGGTTACTAAAAAAGAGCTTCTGGAGTATCTTGCGGCTAAGGGACTGACCTACATCACCGACAGTTCCAATCTGCAGTGCGATTTTGCCAGAAATAAGGTGAGAAATCTGATAATGCCGACCATTCGCGACAGCTTTGCAGATGCAGATACCGGCATTGCCACTACAATATCCAATCTCGCGCATACCGACAGCTTCATTGCCGAAATGGTTGAGCTTGAAAAGGAGCGGTTTGTCGCTGCTGACGGCAGCATTGCCGTCGACCGGCTTCTCCAACAACGCAAAAGTGCATTTTATATCCTCTATGAGATTCTGAAAGAGGAGGGATTCAATGCCACTCACACCGGTGATATAATCCGCTCCTGCATCAGAAATGCTTCCGGCAAAGAGTTTTGCTCGGCTCTCGGCATTAAGCGCGTTCTTGACCGTGGCAGGCTCCTGCATGCAAAAGACGGTGCGCCTGAAAGAATCGACGTAATTATAGAAACCGTTCCTATTACAGAATTTCATCCAGGATTCTCCCCTGCTATCGAATATTTCGGTATGGAAGCTCTGGATGGCACCCCGCTGACAGTACGTCCCTGGCTGCAAGGCGACCGCATGAGACCGTATGGCATGAAAGGTTCCCGCCTAATCAGCGATATGCTCAGCGATGCCAAGCTCAGCCTGATTCAGAAGCAAAATGTGAGGCTTCTTGTCAAAGGCGATGAGATTTTATGGCTCATCGGCATGAGGCGCTCCGCCTTATATCCTGTTGACAAAAAAGCCGCACACATAATCAAGGTGTCTGCCTCAGAACTGCCCTGCTCTCAAAAGTAAATATGATCTGGCTTCCTCCCAGGGCATATACATTTCGGCACCGGGATAGAGTGACACCGGTCGCTCGTTAAGATCCGCCCTCACATAATAATTGCCGCTATCGCTTTTGAACAACACGAGCCGGAAATTCGCAGCCATAGGCACAATATCAAAGTCCTTCCAGTTATCCGCTACCTGATAGATGTCGCTACCTGTGTATCGGCAGTCCGGAATCTGAATCAGAGCCAACAGCGGCATCAGAGTTTCTGCATGACCGAATCTCAACTGCACCGGAGTTGTATCCGCACCGCTGATAAATGAATCTGTTGTCGCAACAAGATCAAGAAGCAAAGGCTTTGATATATCCGCAGGCAAATCACTGATAGCCGAAGCGCTATGGGTAAGATACTGCCGGAGATTAAACACTGACCACAAAGCATTGAAATCCTCCCGGCTAATATAGTCGGCTATATTACAGCTCAATTCCATGGCGGCGGTGCCGGCAAGAACCGAGTATATGGCCATAAACACATCAGTTTCGTCTATATTCTCTGTTTCAGCGCTTTTTCCGGTATATTTTGCAAGCAATCCTTCCGGAATCACGCTGTCGGCATACTCCGAAATCAGATTATGTACTTCAGAGCTCTTCTCAAACTCCTTGTATGGCTTGCTTTCATCAAAAAATCGCATGAGGTCGTTGTTTTGCCTGCCGGAGGATGTGTAAATCTCCACACGGTTGTTCTGACGGGTAAGCTGGTGAGTGAACTCATACATGCTCATTATGCAGCGGGGCACGTATGAACTGATTGCGTTAACCCTCCCGTGCTCAAACAGCTTGGGAAAAGCCGCTCCCATCCTCGCCGCGAGCCAGCGCTGCTCTGCTTTGCCGAGAGTGTCGAGCGCTCCCCAGCGACCGGTGCTGAGATCGATGACCTCGTTGGTGAGTGCTAGAAGTTTTCTGCCACGGGGAGTGATAGTTCTTGCCTTGACAGCCTTATTCAGTATATCACGCACGAGCATGGCATTTTTGCCCGATGACGGATAGCGTGCTCCGTGTCTGCCGACATGATTCACCATCACATACTGCAGAGTGTCAGGCACAAGAATCTTGCCCTTGGGCTCAACATACGGCCGGGCACTGCCCAGGCACTCGTCAAAAGAATAATCGGTCTGCGCTATGGCATTTATGACCGAAACAGCTATAAGAATAATGAAAATGAATGTGTGACGCATGATTTTTATTAAATTTGCAAAAATATAACACCCAACCGGGGTCATTTAGTTTTGTGATTACCGATTTTTTACCTCCAAAAGCAATGCAACTCATTAATAATCTCATTGAAGAAGGTGATATTGAAAGAGCTATCTGTCAGCTTGATGCGCTGATAGATAGCCAGCCCGACAATGATGCCGCTTTTTTTCAGCGCGGCAAGCTGTATTGGAAAATCGGAGAGACTGCGCGTGCAATGAACGACTACGCCGCAGCCGTGAGAATCAATCCCGACAGTCCGGCTGCCACCGCACTCGAGCACTCGCACGATATCCAGAACTTTTTTAACCCCGACCTGCTCAATCCCTGACATACTATGGATGAAATCATAAAATACTTCCCTGCACTCACTCCCCTGCAGAAAGAACAATTTGTAATACTCGGCACAGTTTATCCCGAATGGAATGAAAAAATCAATGTGATTTCGCGCAAGGATATCGACAATCTTTACACGCACCACATTCTGCATTCTCTTGCCATAGCGAAGTTCGTGACTCCGGCTCCGGGCACAACCGTGCTCGACTTCGGCACCGGCGGCGGATTTCCCGGCATTCCACTCGCAATAATGTGGCCGCAGTGCTCATTCCATCTCATCGACCGCATCGGCAAGAAAATCAATGTGGCTAAAGCTGTTGCCGAAGCTGCCGGAATCAGCAATGTGACTTTTCAGCACGGCGATATAGGCGAATGTCACGGCAAATACAACTATGTAGTTAGCCGCGCGGTGATGCGCCTTGACGAACTTGTGCGGCTTTCCCGCAAAAATATTTCACGCGAATCCATAAACTCCTTGCCAAACGGATTGTTATGTCTCAAGGGAGGCGAGCTTGACAGCGAAACAGCAAACATCGGCAGGCCGATTATCGAGGTTCCGATCAGCGATTATTTCAGTGGTGAGTTTTTCTCCACTAAAAAACTTATATATGTAGAGTTATGAAAGTTGCACAATTTGAATTCAACCTGTTCGGAGTAAACACATATATAGTATGGGATACCGCCACACTGGAAGCCGCTATTGTAGACCCCGGCATGGAGAACCCCGATGAATGCGCGCGTCTGAAGCAATTTATCGAGCGCGAGCGCCTGCAGGTCACAAGCCTGATAAACACTCATCTGCATATCGACCACACTATGGGCAACGATTATGTAAAAGATGTGTTTGATGTAGGGCTCACCGCATGCGCCGATGATGAATTCCTTGGCAAAACCAGAGGCGAGCAGGCTGCGGCCTTTCATCTGCGCAACGCTCCGGTCACCCCTGTAACCATAGATATAGAAGTTAAGGATGGTGACAAGCTATATGTCGGCAACGGAGAGCTGACAGTCATATCCGTACCAGGTCATTCTCCAGGCTCAATTGCGCTTTATTGCGAAAAAAGCGGATTTGTAATTACAGGCGATGCACTCTTTGCCGGAAGCATAGGCCGAACTGACCTGCCCGGCGGCAATCACTCCACCCTGCTCAACGCAATAAAGACCAAACTCTTCACCTTACCCGACAGCACTGAAGTGCTCCCCGGTCACGGCCCCGAAACCACAATCGGCGCTGAAAAGAGATCCAACCCCTTCTTCTAAAACATTTTATTAAGCAGCACATAATCCCCGAGTCTTCCAGCCCGGGGATTTCTTTATCTTGCAAAAAACGCATGAATCGGCTCTTTTCAAACGCCGCTACCCCAACTTGTTACCTACCCCTTGTGGGTGGCGGGGCGTATCTGACATTAGGCAAAATCAGGCGAGGGGGGTGAAGGGGTCGATGGCGTTGAGGTCGTAGGGGTCTCCGCCGGCAAGAGCCTGCTTCAATGAGCTGAGCACATAGAGGGTACTCATACAGGCAAAACGTCTTGAGAATGGTTCGGATTCGCGACACTCCGACCATCGCTTTATAATCGAATCAAGATTTGAATCGAGCAATGCCGTGTCCTTTATCCGGATTGCTGACAACACAAAAAGTAAATCTACTATGTGGGTGCGCGCAACAACGTCTGCGTCGGGAACACGCTGCCAGTATTCTATAATTTCCGAATAGCGGTGGGTGCGATAAAGGACTTCAAAAAAGAGTTCTGTCTCCTCACGCATATCCGTGTGTCTCGCACACGCTTTAAGCGCAGTGACCGCAGCTTCATACTCACCGTCATCAGCAAATCGGCGCGCTATGCTTAACCATTGCGCAACTATCTCAGCCCCACCATTCTCAAATACTGGGTCAAACAGTTCATCTGGCACATGACCTTTACAGAGCAGTGTCATATACTCCAGGGTCATTGACTCGGAGGGATGTGCTTTTCTGAAATCTTCCAAAGCACTGATAGCTTCCATCACATATCCGCGCGAGAATAGCGTCATGGCGAGATAGTGAACAGGTGCTGCATCATTCGGCGCAATCTCTACTGCCGCATTCAGTGCCGGCAATATCTCCTCAGTGGGCCGATCCAGTTCAAATAGAGCCCGACCTTTGAGCAGCAGAGCCTTGACACTGTCGGGATTGATTGCAAGAGCATAATCGACGTCCGACAACCCCTTTTCAAACTCGTTGAGGTGGGAAATCCGTATTTCAGCTAGCATTTCCCAGAACTCGCCGTTAAACGGCTCAAGCAGCGTCAGCTCTTCGGCAAGACTCTCCGCCATTTTATAATCGGCTGCGAATTCAGCAACTCCTATAAGCTCGTAAATAAACGACTGGGGATAGCCACTGCGTTTTTTTATATCGTCATAGCGCTTCTTTAGCCATTCATACAATCCGAGCTCGGATGCAACATCAACAAGCTGTATCACCCACTCGTCCTCAAAATCGGCGGTAGAATCAACTATATTGTCAAGCTCACGGGTAGCAATCCCGGCATCAGATCTGTCAAGAAGAAGCATAAGCAGGCGACGAAGCACGGAATTATCAGGCAGCTGCGCGGCGGCGGCACGCGCGGCGGCGTCATTGCCAAGCTCATAGTAGAAAAAAGCCTTGCGCTCACCCAGAGCCTCGCTTGACGGATACAGACGCGAAGCGCAAAGAAGAAGTTCCATACGCGCATAGTCATCGTTGGTGTCGGCAGCATAGTCGTACATCTCAACAAGGTCATCCTCATCGAAAAACACATTGCCGCTCCCCTGCGCTATCTCCGCGAGAAATCGGTCAAGCAACTGCTTGCGGTCGTCTTCGCTATCGTCAGCCATTCTTTTTCTGCTCCTTCTCCCAGCTGTCTTTCAGAGCTATAGTGCGGTTAAATATCAGCGATTCGGGCTTGGAATCAAGGTCGGGCATGAAGTAGCCGATGCGCTGGAACTGGAAATGTGCTCCTGGCTTGGCATTCTCAGCAAGGAACGGCTCGATTTTGACACCCTCGACAACTTTGAGCGAATCGGGATTGAGCAGTTCGCGGAAATCGCGCTCGGTCTCGGCAGCCGGATTCTCCACGTTGAAGAGACGGTCGTACATTCTAACAGTTGCATCAACAGCGTGCTTGGCGCTTACCCAGTGGAGAGTACCTTTTACCTTACGCATGCTGCCGGGCATACCGCTGCGAGTCTCCGGATCGTATGTGCAATAGATTTCCTCGATATTGCCCTCGGCATCCTTCTTGACGCCGGTGCATTTGATGATATAGGCACCCTTGAGGCGAACTTCTCCCTCAGGAGCGAGGCGGAAGAACTTTTTCGGGGGATTTTCCATGAAGTCATCACGCTCGATGTATATCTCGCGGCTGAAGGGCATCTGGTGTGAGCCCTCCTCCGGATTTTCGGGATTGTTTTCCATTTCAACCATCTCAACAGCATCCTCCGGATAGTTTGTAATGACGACCTTAACCGGATTGATAACTGCCATACCACGGGTTGAGACAGCATTCAAATCCTCGCGCACGGCGTGCTCAAGAAGACCCACACTGTTTAGAGCCTCATATTTGGTATAACCGATTTTGTCAACGAAGTTGCGGATAGAGCGCGGAGTATAACCACGGCGACGCATACCGCTGATAGTCGGCATACGCGGGTCGTCCCAACCAGCTACAAGACCCTCCTTGACGAGCTGAAGCAGTTTGCGCTTGCTCATCACGGTGTATGTGAGGTTCAGGCGGTTAAACTCTATCTGTCTGGGACAGTAGGATTCGTCTGCGAGTTCTTTTACAAAGTACTCATATAGCGGACGGTGCACCTCAAATTCAAGAGTGCATATCGAATGTGTAACCCCCTCGAAATAGTCGCTCTGACCGTGGGCGAAGTCATACATAGGATAAACTTTCCACTTGTCGCCGGTGCGGTGATGGGGAGTCTTGATGATGCGATACATTATCGGGTCGCGGAAATGCATGTTGGGCGACGCCATGTCGATTTTAGCCCTTAGCACGCGCGCGCCTTCGTCAAACTCGCCGGCATTCATGCGCTCGAACAGGTCAAGGTTTTCCTCGACACTGCGGTTGCGGAACGGGCTTTCCTGTCCCGGCTCCGTAGGCGTGCCCTTCTGTTTGGCTATCTCTTCGGAGGTCTGGTCGTCGACGTATGCCTTTCCCTCCTTTATCAGGCGCACAGCCAGGTCGTAAAGCTTGGGAAAATAATCGCTCGCGTAGTACTCGCGGTCGCCCCAGTCAAATCCGAGCCAGTGGATATCCTCTCGGATGGAATCGACATACTCCACATCCTCCTTCACCGGATTGGTGTCATCGAAGCGGAGATTGCAAGTGCCGCCAAATTTCTCTGCCACACCGAAGTCCATGCAGATGGCTTTGGCATGACCTATATGTAGATAGCCGTTGGGCTCCGGTGGGAAACGAGTGTTAAGTCTACCTCCGTTCTTGCCTGCCTGAAGGTCATCGGCAACTATCTGTTCAACGAAATTGAGACCTTTCTTCTCGGAAGCCTCACACTCTGGCTGCTGTGTCATAGCTGTATATGTTTCTTTATAAATTGCATTGTTGACAAGAGCCCCGCGCCATAACACGCGCCCGGCTCACTAACAAATGACAAAGTTAAACTATATTCCCCAAACTGCAAAATCAGTTAATGTGGCAAAATAAAAAAAGACGCTGCAAGAGCTAATTCCCGCAGCGTCTTTAGGCTGTATGCTGTCTTTTATCAGAAGTTGTAATAGAAGCCGATGGTGAGGTCGTTTGTGTCAAGTTTCAGACCGCCTTCGTTGTAGTAGCCAACTGA
>JAIDJW010000163.1 GCA_029052015.1 Paramuribaculum sp.
TCGACCCGGAACTAATATGTAGATTATCTCCTGAAATAGAACCTCTAATACACAATATGACAACAGACAAAGGCCAACGGAGACTTTGCCGTTGTATTACATCAAAAGACATCGGCGCTTACAACACCTGCCCGCACGGTTGCCTCTACTGTTATGCCAACACATCTTCAGCCTCGGCATTTGAAAATTATAAGAACTCTATCGCCAGTCCACTTACAGACTCTATAATTTAATTCATGATTACACACCCAACACACAAAAATCTGCACAACCCGTTGTCTGCGTATTACAAAAATCGAAGAATTGGTTTGCCTCGATTTCAAAAACAGAGCAGCAGAACCTTATTGACAATTTGGAACATGGGGCAGCTCATATTAGTATATATAATGGTGTGCCGCCGACAACGCTTGTATTGCGCCGGCAGGCGTGTTATGTTGGCGGTAATTTTCTTTATTCTATATTTGTATTTATAATTCACTATATTTGCAAGTACGAGATTTTTAATCACGAAATTGTTATTGACTAATTCTTTTGCTTTTAATAAAAATGAGAATACTGTTGACAATGATGGCCACGGTGATTGCTTCCGTGCAGTTGATGATGGCTAAAGTTCCTGTGTATATCGTGGCGGGGCAATCCAATGCTGATGGCAGGGCTCTTATCGAGGATATGCCTCTTGAAGTGCGCCGTTATGTAGAGACAGGAGGAACGCCGGAGATAATGATGAGCTATTGCAATGGTTCTGTGGAAAACGATTTGGGAGCATTCAAACCATATATTCCGATGGCCGAAGGAATGTATTCCAACTATTGCGGCTTCGATGCCGTGCTTTACAGCATGATGGCAGGCCCTGCCGACAAGCCGTTCTATATCATAAAGGAGAGTAAAGGAGGAACAGCAATCGACACGCTATGCCAGTCGGCCAAAAATCTCTATTGGAATGCGTCACCACAATGGCTTGCCAATGCCGGAATAGCGAGCTACAATCCCCTGACAAATACTACTGCTGGAAAATCCCTGCTATTGCAATTGGAGGCAAATATAGACTCGTGTATAAACACCACTCTATCTCAATTGTCAGGAGGATATGAAATCAAATGCATCATCTGGCATCAGGGCGAGAGCGATCGTTTGCGCCCTGAGACGTATTATTCTAATCTCAAGGCTCTTGTAGAGCATCTCCGTTGTCATATCTCGCAGAAAACAGGTGATAATTCATATCTGGCGCTCCCTTTTATAGCCGGTGGCGTAAACAAAGACAGCCGTCAATATAGCGAGATTGTGGAAAACGCAAAAATACGTTTGGCCAACGAAGATCCGAATTTCTATTATATTAATCTGGATGACTGCGAGCTCCGAAGCGATGACCGCCTTCACTTTAATGGATATGGAGCTTCGACTGCCGCCAGGCATTTTCATGAATGCCTTAGCAGCTTGAATCTATTGCCAATACATTAATAATCATCATTGATGCCGGTATCATATTAATTTAAATTCGGACCGATGATTCTCTTCCGGCTCAGACTTAAAGCATGAGCGGTTTTTTCAACAGTGTTTTAAATTCTGTCAGTCATATTGGCTTATTATTATTATCTTTGCAGTTACTCAAACAACTCAAAACCCTTATAGATAGCTCCTTTAATGAAACGCCTGTTATTGTGCCTGTTATTGTCTATCCTATGTTTACAGCAATCGGCCGCCGGCCGCTGCACGTTGCCTTTTAATGACAACTGGAATTTCAGATTTGCCCATCAGGTGAGCGGCCCGGGGCATAGGGTAAACTTACCCCATACATGGAATTCCGGCGACGCACTCTCCGGAAATTCCGATTATTACAGGGGCACCGGTATATATGAAAAGCATCTGACTCTGAATCCCGAATGGAGTGGAAAACGCATCTTTTTAAGATTCGAAGGTGCCAATGAAGTGGCCGATGTGTTTGTCAACGACCGCTTTGTAGGCGAACACCGTGGAGGCTACGGTGCTTTTGTCTTTGACATCACCGACTTTTTAGACAGCGATAGGCAAAACACCATAATGGCAAAAGTGTCCAATTCACTGCATCTTGACATAATGCCCCTCGTGGGAGATTTCAATATGTATGGCGGCATTTACCGAAACGTCAGCCTTATAGTGACAGACCCGATACACATATCCCTTACAGATTATGCCTCATCGGGTGTTTACCTCTCACAACGCAATGTCAGTGACAAGCATGCCGATGTTGTCACTACTGTGGTTTTGAGCAACGACAGCAACGCTCCGGTTGATGCCACAATAAAACTAACCGTAAACGATGGCCATAGAAATATTGTCAGCCTTAACAATCCGGTCACATTGCCCGCCGATTCCACAACCCGCGTCACTGTGAACTTCGGCATTGACAATCCCAGGCTGTGGGATGGCAGCCGCGATCCGTTCATGTACTCTGCATCGGTGGAGCTGATAGGTCCTGACGGCACGGTATGTGACCGCGTTGACCAGCCATTGGGCTTACGCTACTACAATGTGGATGCAAACAATGGATTCACTCTTAACGGCAAGCATTTGAAGCTTAAAGGCGTATGCCGTCATCAGGACCGGGCCGAGCTTGGAAATGCGCTTTATCCTCAGCACCATGCCGAGGATGCTGCCATTATCAATGAGATGGGAGCAAACGCAGTGCGACTGGCTCACTATCCGCATGCAGAAGAATTCTACTCACTTATGGACCGTTACGGAATCATTGTGTGGGCGGAGATACCATTTATCGGCCCCGGCGGTTACCATGACCGCGGCTATAATAATATTCCGGCTTTCCGGAAAAACGGCCAGGAACAACTGCGCGAGATGATTCGTCAGCATTACAACCATCCCTCCATATGCTTCTGGGGACTCTTCAATGAGCTGAAGACCCATGGCGACAATCCTTTGGATTACATCGCCGAGCTAAACAAAATTGCCCACGGAGAAGACTCCACACGACTCACCACAGCAGCAAGCTTTCTTGACAAGGACCCGATAAATACAGTGACCGACCTTATCGCGTGGAACAAATACTATGGATGGTATGGCGGAAGCCCCGAAGATTTGGGCCGCTGGCTTGATGCCACTCACACCGCCAGCCCCGATTTCAAAATAGGCATCAGCGAGTACGGAGCCGGCGCTTCGGTTTATCACCAGCAGGATTCTGTAATGCGAGGCGACGCCTCCGGCTGGTGGCACCCCGAGAATTATCAGACAGACTACCATATCCGCAACTGGAAAACCATCGAGAAACGACCGTTTGTCTGGGGGTCGTTTATTTGGAATCTATTTGATTTTGGTGCGGCCCACCGCACCGAGGGCGACCGTCCGGGCATAAATGACAAAGGGCTTGTGACATTCGACCGCAAGATTAAAAAGGATGCCTTCT
This sequence comes from Paramuribaculum sp., assembly GCA_029052015.1. GTDB lineage: Bacteria > Bacteroidota > Bacteroidia > Bacteroidales > Muribaculaceae > Paramuribaculum. Next base: position 3,395 of record JAIDJW010000163.1, read on the forward strand.
ACTTTTATAAAGCCAACTGGAATAAGACAGACCCTTTTGTCTATATTTCCAACCGACGCCATTCGAAACGCACTCAATCCAAAACCACGGTGACTGTTTTTTCAAATGAACCCGAAGTAGAGCTTACAGTCAACGGTAAGATTGTTGGCCGCAGGATTTCCGACGGCTTCGGCGTGTTTACCTTCGACGGAGTTGAATTGACTCCCGGAGAGAATATCATCATTGCTGTATCTGTAAAGAAGAAGCAACCCGTATCCGACACCGTCACCTGGCACCTTATCCGATAATCTCCATATCGAGCATTTCCCGGCATCTGCAGGCAGACAATATCGTGAACGAATGAAGGGCAACGGTTGTTATTTCAGAAACAACCCCCAAAAAACAAAAATCATGTTTGAGAACCTGAAAGACAAGGCCGGTGACCTTCTGGACAACGAAAACGTTAAGGAAGTCGTCGAAAAAGCCACAGAATTTATCAAGACCGAGAAAGGCAAAGAGGTCATCGAGACCGTTAAAGAAAAAGCCGAAGAATTCATCAAAGACAAATTCGGCAAGTAAACAATCAACATAATAATGATATACGACTCGGATTCGGGGCATTCTCAGCAATGCCCCGCTTCTTTTTTTATGCAGCGCAATCAAATATACTGAGTAAAAGAAGTGCCGGATGGTATTTTATGGCTACCTTTGTACAACGATTGATTATATACAGATTAAACCATCATGCCTTCACTGCAATCTATAATGTCGCCGGGATTTGCCACGCGACGTGCTATAGTCAAAAGCTCGCATTTTTTCTACAACCTCTGCAATATCCTTATTGTACTCAACGCCCTGGCGTTCGGTCTGCTCACCGATGCATCCGTCGCCGCGCATATAGGTGCGGAGCTTAACGCCTTCTGCGATTTAAGTATAATAATATTCATCATCGAGCTTCTTGTAAGGCTATCCATAGAGAAGAAGCGCTTTTTCATAGGCAAAAACAAGTACTGGAACTGGTTTGACACCATAATAATAATCTTATCCTCCGCTGCCCAGATAGGCACATTCTCGTCATTCCGCGTGTTCAGGATATTCCGAGTTTTCCGCCAGCTCAACATACTGAGAGTAGTCCGCTCCGCCGACAAGCTCAAGCTGATTGTCGAAGCTATATTCAATGCCATTCCGGGCATGATGTGGACAACGATACTGTTTATTATAATCATGTACACATACGCACTGCTCGGCTCGACATTCTTCGGAGAAGCCTTCCCCGACTGGTTCGGCAATGTATGGCGCTCGATGTACTCGCTTTTCCAGATAATGACACTCGAAAGCTGGTCGATGGGCATAGCACGCCCGGTGATGGAAACCTACAGCCACGCATGGATTTATTTTGTGAGCTATGTGCTCATTGCATCATATATCATACTCAACATTGTGGTGGCACTCGTTGTCAGCTCGCTGCAGGAGGTGACAGCCCGCAGCGAGGAGCTGGCCAGAGGCCGTGTGTCAAAAGATCAGCTGAAGGAGGAGATGGAAAAACTCCACAAACAGATGGAGGTCGTTGACTCGCTACTTAAAAAGATGAAAGACTAAGAGTTAAATCCGCCATACTCCCTAACTTCCGGTAATCTTATTTGTTATCACCAATATGACATAAAAGTGCTTAAGGCGGTGAAATCTATGTATTTAATAATTTTTCATTAAAAATATTGAATCCCCAAGTGATATTTAACCTACCTTTGTGCCTTCAATGCCATAGTCATTGACTTCTTAAACAACGCAAACAAATGGAAACCAAAGAACTCAACCGCATCAGCTACGCCCTCGGACTAAGCATGGGCAACAACTTCCGCAGCAGCGGCATAGAAGAATTAGATATAACAGACTTTGCCGACGGTGTCGCAGCAGTGTTCTCAGGAGAGCAACCCCGCATGACATACGATGAGGCAAAAGAAGAGATTCGCCAGTTCTTCACCGCAATGGAGGAGCGCCAGCGTGCCGCAGCCGCCGAAATGGGCAAAGTCAACAAAGCCGCCGGTGAAGCATTCCTTGCGGAAAACGGCAAGAGGACCGAAGTAAAAACAACAGAATCCGGACTTCAGTACGAAGTTATAGAGGAAGGAAGCGGCGCAATGCCCGGACGCGACGACAGGGTGATGGTGCACTACACCGGCAAACTCATCGACGGCACTGTATTCGACAGCTCTGTTGAGCGCGGAGAGCCCGCCACTTTCGGCGTGACACAGGTTATACCCGGATGGGTAGAGGCACTGCAGATGATGAAAGAAGGCGCAAAATGGCGTCTGTTCATCCCCTCCGCCCTTGCCTACGGCCCCAACGGCGCAGGAGGCGTTATCGGCCCCGACTCCACCCTCATTTTCGACGTGGAGCTCATTAAAGTTCTTGGCAAATGAGGCGATTCGCCGCAATAGCAATTATAGTTTGGGTATGGGTCATATCGGCTCATGCCCAATCTGCATTGAATCCCTCCGACTCACTCGACCGCGCCATAGCCTCAGTGCTATACCCGTCGATAACAACAGAACTTGACGGCAAATCACAGGCTTACAAATCAGTCTTTGCAAAAGGACTCCGCGACGGAGCCGCCGACAGCACCCTCATTGCTTACGCCAAAGCAATTTTAATCGGAGCACAGATGCAGGACTGGGTAAATAGCGCCCTCTACGGTGAGCAGCTCGGAGCTGACCGCATGAACATCATCGGGCACTTGTGCTCATACATCGGCGGCAACAGTCTCGCAATGACGGAAGAATCTGCGCGAGACTATATTCAGAACGCCATGCTAAACTCATTCGAGGAAGAATCCCAGGCACAAAAGGCTGACCCCGAAACGGAGAGAGCTTTTCTCGCCGCCGCGGCAGCCACTGAAGGAGCAACAGTCACCCCGGACGGCGTGGTGATTATCAACGAAACCGTCGGCACCGGCAATACGCCGGCACCGGGCAGCACAGTCATTGTCGCTTACACCGCCTCCCTCTCCGACGGAAGCGTGTTTGACGAAACCGGAGGCACCACCGTGCGCCTGGCATACGACAGCCTCGTGCCCGGCATGCAGCAGGGACTCTCAACAATGCGCGCCGGAGGCAAAGCCAGAATATATATACCCTCATCAGCAGGCTATGGCTCCGAAGGATATCCCGGAGTAATACCCGGAGGAGCGGCACTCCTCTTTGAAATGGAGCTGAAAGATGTGCAATCAACAACCAATTAAAATATAATCAACCAGCAAAAAAGTTATGAAAAAAACACTATTTGCATTCGCACTTGCAGCTATCGCACTCGGTGGCGCAAGCTGTGGCAAGGACTCGGCCAAGGCTGGAGTATCTGCAGAAGATCAAGTATTCAACGACTCCGTGACAATGCTCATGGGTCGCACCCAGGGCGCCATGCTCGCAAGCAACATGGACCAGCTTCCTGCCGACGAACGCGCAAAATTCAAGAAAGAATCCTTCCTCCGCGGCTTCAAAGCCGTCCTCATGGCAGACACCGGCGATGTCGCTTACCAGTACGGTCTTCAGATCGGCCTCGGTTTCGCACGCCAGATTCAGATGATGGAAAAGGACAGCATCTTTATTGACCGCGACGAACTCTACAAGTATTTCTCAAAGGCATTCCTCGCCGACACTGTCAACCAGACCGCAATGGGCATGGATATGCAGACATTCGAGCGCCTCATGAACCAGGTTCAGGATAGAATCCGCACACGCCAGATGGCATCGCAGCAGAAGGCTGAGGCCGAGCGAGCTGCCGAAGCCAACGAAAATGAAGCAAAAGGCGCTGAATTCATCGCCAAAGCCATCAAGGAAGACCCCAGCATCAAAACAACCGAGAGCGGCCTCGCCTATAAAGTAGTGAAGCAGGGCACAGGCGCCAAACCGACCGACAAAGACATCATCAAAGTGCACTACACCGGCAAGCTCATCGATGGCACTGTATTCGACAGCTCCGTTGAGCGCGGAGAGCCCGCCGACTTCACAGTAACCCAGGTTGTGCCCGGCTTCGGCGAAGGCCTCAGAATGATGAACAAAGGTTCAAAATACGTTCTTTACATCCCCGCATCTCTCGCATACGGAGTCAATGGTCCCGGCAGCATACCTCCCGGCTCAACACTCATCTTCGATGTTGAAGTGCTTGACGTAACCCCCGCAAAATAATCGGCAAACGATATAAAAGCGCAAAAGCTCCGGAGTCCGGCAAGGATTTCCGGAGCTTTTTTTGCTCCTTGTACAAGCTGAGCATGAACACATTAGCTTTCACAATGAATTTTTCTTTCAAAAAAACATCAAAAAGATTTGCACAGTATCAAAATCGGTATTAACTTTGCACTCGCAATCGGGTCACAAGCCCGTGAGCACCTCGAAAAACAATCCAGCATGGTGTGGTAGTTCAGCTGGTTAGAATACCTGCCTGTCACGCAGGGGGTCGCGGGTTCGAGTCCCGTCCATACCGC